>CAYWIN010000075.1:0-8818 GCA_964458365.1 uncultured Propionibacteriaceae bacterium | reverse complement strand
GAAAAGGTCGAATACATCCACAAGAAGCAGTCGGGTGGTTCGGGTCAGTACGCCAAGGTGATCGTGGCTCTGGAACCGGCCGAGACAGGATCGGGATACGAGTTCGTCAATGCCGTGACGGGCGGACGAATCCCGCGGGAGTACATTCCCGCCGTTGACCAAGGCATTCAGGAAGCGATGGCCTTTGGCCCGTTGGCTGGCTACCCGGTCGAGGACATCAAGGTGACGCTCCTTGACGGCGCGTACCACGACGTTGACTCCTCCGAGCTTGCATTTAAGATCGCCGGCTCGATGGTCTTCAAGGAAGCTGCCCGACGCGCCGATCCGGCGTTGCTTGAGCCGCTGATGGCGGTGGAAGTGACCACTCCTGAGGACTACCTCGGCACAGTGATCGGCGACATCAACAGCCGCCGTGGACACGTCCAGTCGATGGAAGAGTCTCATGGGAACCAGGTCGTCCACGCCCTGGTGCCGCTGAGCGAAATGTTTGGCTACGTTGGGGACCTGCGATCCAAGACTTCTGGCCAGGCGTCGTATTCGATGGAGTTCGACTCATATGGGGAGTGCCCCAAGTCGGTGGCCGAGGAGATTATCGCCAAGGGGCGCGGCGGATCCGAATGAGTTTGACTCAGCCGCTCCAGTAGAGAAAACTTGTCATGGTCCGCGCCCTTGGCGCGGACCATGACCATGCAGTCAATCCAGTTAAGTAACGCCCCGCGAGTAGCGCGTGGCGACTATCCGAAAGAGGAGCCCAAGTGGCAAAGGCCAAGTTCGAGCGGACCAAGCCGCACTGCAACATCGGCACCATCGGGCATATCGACCACGGCAAGACCACGCTCACCGCGGCGATTACGAAGGTGCTCCACGACAAGTACCCCGAGCTGAATGCGGTTTCGGCGTTCGATCAGATCGACAAGGCGCCGGAAGAGCGCCAGCGCGGTATCACGATTTCGATCGCTCACGTTGAGTACCAGACCGAGGCTCGTCACTACGCTCACGTTGACTGCCCAGGTCACGCTGACTACGTGAAGAACATGATCACCGGTGCCGCCCAGATGGACGGCGCGATCCTGGTGGTTGCGGCGACTGACGGCCCCATGCCGCAGACCCGCGAGCATGTTCTGTTGGCTCGCCAGGTCGGCGTGCCGGCGATCGTTGTCGCGTTGAACAAGTGCGACATGGTCGATGACGAAGAGCTTATTGAGCTGGTTGAGATCGAGGTCCGCGAGCTGCTGAGCAGCCAGGAGTTCGATGGCGACAACTGCCCGGTCGTGCGCGTCGCTGCATTCCCGGCTTTGAACGGCGACCCCCAGTGGGCCGAGAGCATTCTTGAGCTGATGAAGGCTGTGGATGAGTACATCCCGCAGCCCGAGCGCGACACCGAGAAGCCGTTCCTGATGCCGATCGAAGACGTGTTCACCATCACCGGTCGTGGCACCGTGGTGACCGGCCGTATTGAGCGCGGCATCGTCAAGACCAGCGAGGTCGTCGACATCATCGGTATTCGTGACGAAAAGCAGACCACCACCATCACTGGTGTGGAGATGTTCCGCAAGATCCTCGACGAGGGTCGCGCTGGCGAGAATGTCGGTCTGCTGTTGCGTGGCACCAAGAAGGACGACGTTGAGCGCGGCATGGTCGTGATCAAGCCGGGTTCGACCACTCCTCACACCGATTTCGAGGCCAACGTGTATGTGTTGACCAAGGATGAGGGTGGCCGTCACAAGCCGTTCTTCACCAACTACAGCCCGCAGTTCTACTTCCGCACTACGGACGTGACCGGCGAAGTAAATCTGCCTGATGGCACGGACATGGTCATGCCTGGTGACACCACCGACATGAGCGTGCACCTGCAGAAGCCGATTGCCATGGAAGAGGGCCTGAAGTTCGCCATCCGCGAGGGTGGCCGGACGGTCGGTGCAGGCCGCGTGACCAAGATCAACAAGTGATCTAACTCACTGGACGCACAACGGCGTCGACCCGTACGGGTCGACGCCGTTGCCAATTTTCTGGGCAACTTTCGATCCTCATCGTTCGCTGAGCCCGAGATCGCTTCGTCGCGGCGGATCGGCGCCGATCCGGGACACCGAGTACGCCGCCGCCGCCAATCCTCGATCGACAGCGGTGGTGAGCTGGCTCAAGTCTGCCGAGCGCAACTGCCGCAAAGCTCGGTGACCGCCGAGCAGTCCAGCATCCATCAGCCCAGAGAGCAGCCCGGCGGTGAATGCGTCGCCAGCACCGACGGTGTCCATCACGGGGGATGGGCGGACTGGGCGGGTGAACCACTGCCCATTTCCATACCCCACCGCCCCCTGACCGGCGAGAGTGAGCACGCAGATGGTCGGACCGAGACTGGCCCAATCAGCGATCACCCGATAGGGCGACTGGTCGGGATACAGCCAGGCGAGATCATCGGCGGAGGCTTTCACCACGTCGGACTGGCCGAGCAGCTTGAGGATCCGCTGCCGCGCGTATTCGCGGTCGGCGATCGCGGCGGCCCGAATATTGGGGTCGAACGAAATGGTGCAGCTGGGACGGGCCGTTGTGATGAGGCTGGCAACGGTTGCGTCCCCTGGCGCGAGATAGGTGGCCAGTGACCCGGTGTGGACGTGTTCATCGGTGTGCAGGTCGAGCAGGCTCGAGTCGGGATCCCAATGCAAGTCGATGGCATACGTTGGTCCGTTGTGAGCCGATAGATCCACCTGGGCGCTTGCGGTCGTCTTCGTTGATTGGCTGCCCGGCACCAGCTCTACTGATTCTTCTCGTAGCCGTTGCGCGATACGAGCCCCGCGATCATCTGTGCCGAACTGGGTGAACAGTCGGGTGGGATGGCCGAGTCGGGCGAGGCCGACCGCAACATTGGCCGGGCTTCCTCCGAGCGATTCGATGGCTGTGCCGTCGGCGGAGGGCAGGATGTCGACGATTGTTTCGCCGATGACGGTCATACGTGTCGTCACCGCCACACCACCTCCACGGGTCAGCTTGCGGCCGATGTGCACCCGCTATCGACGAGGTACGGGTGCCGGTTTCGGAAACCGACGGCCGATCGAACCATGGGCAGAGCATACGCACCCAGTGTGCGGCACTCAGACGGAAGCTGGCAGCGTGTGAGCTAGCCCTGCCGCTTTTGGATTGCGGCCCATTCGTCCCGCAACCCGACCGTTCGGTGAAAAAGACCAGGCGTCTCAAGATCTGCAGCAAAATAGCCCAGGCGTTCAAACTGGACGACCTCGCCCGGGCGCAGTTGGGTGAGGCTCGCCTCGCCGATTGCGCGGGTGAGCAGCTCGCGGGAGGCCGGATTGAGGTCGTCCAAGGCTTCACCTGTGCGTTCCCCGGGGACAGGAGCAGTGAAGAGCCTGTCGTAGAGGGCAACCTGGACAGCGGTGCTGTGAGCTGTCGAAACCCAGTGCATTGTGGACTTAACCTTGCGCCCATCGGGGGCATCTCCGCCGCGAGTTTGCGGGTCGTAGACCGCGTGCACGCAGGTGACGCTTCCTTCGAGGTCCTTCTCGATCGACGTTGCCGTCACCAGATAAGCCCCTCGCAGCCGCACTTCGCGTCCAAGAGACAATCGGAAGAATTTGGGCGGAGGGACCTCGGCGAAGTCCTCTGCTTCGATCGTCAGCTCGCCGCTGAAGGCGACACGACGCACGCCAGCGTCGGCGTTTCCGGGGTTGTTAGTCAGGTCGAAATACTCAACGATGGGCTGTCCGTTGGCATCGGTGGGCCAGTTGTCGATGACCAAGCGCAGGGGGTGGAGCACCGCCATCCGCCGTTGGACGGTGGCATTCAGTTCGCGGCGAACATATGACTCAAGGGCTTCGATGTTTTGGCGGCTGTTGGTGCGAGTTGTGCCGATCTCGGTGCAGAAAGCGCGAATGGCCGCAGCTGGGTAACCACGACGCCGCAATCCACGCAGGGTGGGCATCCGGGCATCGTCCCAACCGTCCACCTTGCCATCGGCAACGAGTTTGGCTAAGCGTCGCTTGCTGGTCACGGTGTGGGTGAGTTCCAGTCTGGCAAACTCGATTTGGACCGGCTTCTCGGCAGGAAGCGTCAGATGCGACAGATACCAGTCGTAGAGCGGACGGTGAGTATCGAACTCCAAGGTGCAAATCGAATGAGTGACCTTTTCGATCGCATCGGATTGACCGTGGGCCCAGTCATAGGTGGGGTAGATGCACCATTGGTTACCGGTGCGGAAGTGATGTGAGTGCCGGATCCGATACATGACCGGATCACGGAGGGCCATGTTTTCGTGGTTCATGTCGATCTTGGCGCGTAAGACGCGGGCGCCGTCGGGAAACTCGCCAGCCTTCATTCGACGGAAGAGGTCGAGGTTCTCCTCGATGCCGCGATTGCGGTAGGCGCTTTCCACTCCAGGCTTTCCGAAGCCGCCACGTTGGGCGGAGATGGTGTCGGTGTCGGAGTCGTCGACGTACGCCAGGCCTTTTTCGATCAGTTCCTCGGCCCACTGATAGAGCTGGCCGAAATAGTCAGAGGCGTGGAGGATGCCCGCAGGGGAGTAGCCGAGCCAGCGGATATCGTCCACGATCGACTCGAAGTACTCTGACTCTTCGGTGTCCGGGTTGGTGTCGTCGAGCCGCAGATTGCACAGCCCGCCAAATTGCTCGGCAATCCCGAAATCGACGGTGATCGCCTTCGCGTGTCCAATATGGAGATACCCGTTCGGTTCGGGTGGGAAGCGGGTTTGGACTCGTCCGGCGTATGTGCCACTGTCGATGTCCTTGCGAACCCGGTCGCGGATGAAGTCGCTGTACGCTCCCGTCTCGGTCATGCTCGACAAGCTAGCACGGCTTGGCACTGCGCTTGACCGGACGCCGACCGGTAGGCTGATGCGGCCATGACTACTCCTGCTCGCCTGCGCGTCGCGCCATCTCCGACCGGTGATCCACACGTCGGAACCGCCTATATGTCTTTGTTCAACTTGGCCTTTGCCCGGGCCACCGGCGGTGCGTTTGTGCTTCGCATCGAAGACACTGACCGGGCCCGTTATGTGGCCACGAGCGAAGAGCAGATTTACCAGACGTTGCATTGGTTGGGTCTGGACTGGGATGAAGGGCCGGACCGGGGCGGTCCCTATGCTCCCTACCGCCAATCTGAGCGCCTGGACACCTACCAGCCATATATCGAGCAACTCATTGCGGACGGTCATGCCTACCGCTGCTGGTGCTCACAGGAGCGACTGGCCGAGCTGCGAAGCGAGCAGCACGCGTCAAAGTCGTCGGTGACCGGTTATGACCGCCTGTGCTACGGCAAGACTCGCGAGGAGCGGGCTCAACTGCCTGGCTTCAGCGAGACGCCTGTTGTTCGAATGCTCATTCCTGACGATGTGGATCTCACTTTCACCGACGTGATCCGTGGACAGGTCAAAGCGCCGCGTCCTGACGATCAGGTGATTCTGAAAGCAGACGGATTCCCGACCTACCACTTGGCGGTCGTCGTCGACGACCATCTGATGGGTATCACCCACGTCGTTCGCGGCGAGGAGTGGATTTCTTCCACACCTAAGCATGTGCTGTTGTACCGCTGGCTGGGGTGGCCCGTACCTGCCTTCGCTCACATGCCGCTGCTGCGCAACACCGACAAGTCCAAGATTTCCAAGCGCAAGAATCCCGCGGCCCGACTCACCTGGTTTCGCGAGGAGGGGTATCTTCCCGAAGCCCTGCGCAACTTTCTGCAGCTCCTGGCCTACCCTCCAGTCCATCCCGATCGTGAACTGGCCAGCTTCGAAGAGTTTGTCGCGGCCTTCGATTGGGCGAAGGTCAACACCACCGGGCCGATCTTCGACCTGACCAAGCTTGGAGCTCTGAACGGCGAATACCTGCGCCGTCTGACTCCGGACGAACTGGCCGACCGAATCTTGGATTACGCCGTCGAGTTCGGGCAGTGGCCCCAAGATGCAGCAGCCACACAAGTTGCTCTCTTGCGCGCCGCTGTACCGCTGATTCAGGAGCGCCTCACATTGCTGCGTGAGGCCGTCCCGAAGCTGGCTTATTTGTTCGCCGCCAACGACGAAATCAGCTACGAGCAGTCGGCGTTGGATCGGCTGAGTGACGATGCTGCGACTGTGTTGGCCACTTCCCAAGACGTGCTGGCAAAGCTGGACGACTGGACGCATGACCGCATCCAGGCGGTTCTGCGGGAATCGCTGGTGGACGACATGGGTCTCAAGCCGAAGTTCGCCTTTGGGCCATTGCGGGTGGCGATGACTGGGGCGCAGGTGTCGCCACCGCTTTTTGAGTCGATGGAGCTGTTGGGCCGCGAAGCAAGTTTGGCTCGGCTGGCCCGATTGGCTGCCCACCTGTGAGCCGTGTGATCGCCATCTTTGGTGGCCGAAGCGAAATCGGTTTGGCGGTGGCGACGCGGCTAGCTACGGATTCCACAGTGGTGCTGGCCGCTCGCAGCGGCCCTATGGACGAAGCGGTCTCGCTGTGCCGCGCGGCTGGGGCCCGACGGGTGGAGATCGTCCCCTTCGATGCCGATCAGATCGCGGAGCATCACGCTGTTGTGGACGAGATTGAAGGCCGGGTCGGGCCTATTGACGTGGCGGTGTTGGCGTTCGGCATTCTTGGCAATCAGGAGCAGGCAGAACGGGACCCTGCGCATGTCGAGCAAATCTTGCACACTGACTTTGTTGCTCAAGCGAGTCTGCTGGGAGTCCTGGCCGAGCGGATGCGGCGTCGCGGGCGGGGGAGCCTGGTCGCTTTTTCCTCCGTTGCTGGGGTGCGAGTGCGCCGAGCCAACTACGTCTACGGATCGGCCAAGGCAGGGCTCGACGGATTCGCTTCGGGCCTGGCCGACGCGTTGCACGGCACGGGCGTCCACCTGGTGATTGCCCGTCCGGGTTTCGTCATCGGACGAATGACGAAAGGCATGGCGCCGGCGCCATTCTCCTCGACGCCCGATCAAGTGGCCGACGCCGTCGTGCGCCGGATTGCGCGGGGCAGGGGAGTGGAGTTGTGGATCCCCTGGCAGCTGCGGGCAATGTTCGCTGTTGCTCGATTGGTTCCGCGAGCCGTCTGGCGACGAATGCCACGGTGAAATGCTTCACATGAATCTGGTCTTGCGCGTGCTGGCGGAGTGCGACGGCAGTGAAACGGCGTTGCACCTGGGGGCGGAGCTTGGCCAACCCCTCCGGCATTGGTCGGCGAAGCGGGCATCAGAACCCAGGCAGTATTGGAAACAACCCGAGCTTTTCGAGTTCGCCTTCATTCTCGCTCCGCCAACAGAAGCCTCGTTGCACGCGGTGATTTCGGCACAACCTCAAGGGTGGTCGCATTCTCGCTCCGGCACTGACTTTTCATCGGTGTGGAACCGAAGCGCAGGCGCTGCCTTCCTCTTGCCTGAAGTCACCTGGACAGAGATTCAGCTTTATGAAGTCGCGCCCTCAGGACTGGCCTGATTGAGGTAGGTGAGCTACCTCAATCTCGTCAGGCAGCGCGGGGATGCCGACAGGCTGGTTGCCACTGGCAATCCTGATCAGTACCACCCCACCAACGATGAGTACGCCGCCGAGGATCTGGACGAAGGTGGGGACTTCGCCCAAGACGAGGGCGGCGACGATGGTGGCAAAGACCACCTCGGAGAGGCTGACAAAACTCGCTAGCCGCTCGCCCATGAGTGAGATCCCTGCCACGCCCAAGGTGTAGGCCGCCGCCGTTGCGAATAAGACGACGATTCCCAACGGCACCCACCACGGGACGGCGGTGTTCAGTACTGTCACTGGAACCAGAGGTGCAGCGTAAGGCATTACGCCGCTGAGGACCCCGGCACCCAAGACCAAAGCACCCACCAATAGGCCGAAGCTAGGCAGGGCGAGGGCGGGCAGGTCGCTGTGTCTCGCGCCGAGCAAAAAATAGGCAGCGGCGCCGACCATGGCACAGCAACTGAACAGAACGCCAAGAGGGTCAAGGTGCGCGCCGGTGAGGTCGAGCACGAAGACCAGCCCGATGACGCTCAGTCCGGTGCCAGCGAGCACCAACGTCGAGGGTCGATGACGAGTGCGTGCCCAGGCGAGCAACACCAGGGCAACCGGGGCCAAGTATTCGATCAACAACGCGACGGAAACGCTCATACGTGCGACGGCGGCAAAGTACATGCCTTGGGCCAAAGCCACCGCGAGAATGCCGAAGGCGACGATGAGTCGCCATTCGGTCAGGACGAGGCGCCACCGCCCGCGAATTGTCCACAGTCCCAGAGGCAGGAGGAGAATGGCAGCGCAGCTGACCCGCCAAAACACGGCGGCACCGGGGGTCCAACCGGCGTCGAGCAGGGGCCGGATGAAGGTGCCTGAAGTGGCGAAGGCGGCTGAAGCCACCACACCAACGGCGATGCCGAGTTGGACGCGCAAGGGGCCGTGGAGTTCGCTGGATGGGGGAGGCACGAAGAGCATTCTGCTCCGAATGTCGCTGATTTTGCATCAGCACGGCACACATGGGAGAATCGACAGGTTGCTCCGACGAGGGTGCCTATCTAGGCAGCCTTACGGCAAGTCTGGCGCGCGGGTGCCGGGCCCTACCACGACCCAAGAAAAATTGGTCATGCGCGGCCCAGAACTGGTCCGACACGCCCGACTCCGGGGGTCGGAGGAACACGCTTGGTCGGAAAGATGCACCGGCTGAGAAAGACGAGAAAAGGACGAACCAGTGGCGGGACAAAAGATCCGGATTCGACTCCGGGCTTACGACCACGAGGTCATTGACTCTTCGGCGAAGAAAATCGTCGACACGGTGACCCGTACCGGCGCCAAGGTGGCAGGCCCTGTGCCGTTGCCCACCGAGAAGAACGTGTTCTG
>CAYWIN010000074.1:0-8841 GCA_964458365.1 uncultured Propionibacteriaceae bacterium | reverse complement strand
GTCTAGTTAAGGTCGCGAGGCGGCCCTGGTTAAGGGGTGCTCAACCAGGGCCGCCTCGCGACCTTAACTAGACCGAAGCCAATTCCCGGTGCTTTTCTCGTGAAAGTGCGTAGAAGAACAACGCCACGGGCCGGTACATCACATGGGCGAATTTGGTGAAGGGCATGAACAGCACCAACTCCATGGCAATCGCCACGTGCACCACGAACAACACGTAGGCCCACGGCTGCGGACTCGCCTGTGCCATGAACAGCAACGACACCTCGATGATGAAACCGGTCAGACCGGTCAGCCAGAGCATCCCCAGGAAGATCCAATCGGACGGCGCACTGTGCTGAGCGGATGCGCTCACCTTCTGGTAGCGGTTGATCATGAACCAGGTGACGCCGTACATCATTGCCAATCCCCCGAGGGTGCCAATGGTGCGCGCCACCGGCGAGATCGCCACCTCAGCAACGGCGAGCGGAACACCCAGAATGTCGCCGGCGTAGTGAATCAGCGTCGCCGCGAACAGCGCCAGAAAACCCCACAAGGTCAGGGAGTGAATCAGCCAGCGTCGCCGATAGAGCGGCTCGGTCGGCTTGTCGTCCGCACAGTCCTCCCGATAGCGCTTCTGGCCCAAGGACTCGATGCCGATGGCGTACCACAGGGCACGCAGCGTGCGCCCCCACGCTTGCGAGGAACCGAACAAGGACGACCCCGTCACGCCGTCGCGTTTGGCCGTTGCCCCGGCCATCATCACCAGATTGATGATCGCGATCAGCGTCACCAGGATCATCACGACCAGACCGGCGGTGTGGATCCACTCATAGGGCACACCGAACACCATTCGTGCTCCAGGCTCAGCTTTCACCGAAGCGAAAAAGCCGCCGAAGACGACCAGTCCGACCAGCGAAATGATCGCTGCCGCCACGGGGCTGGTGTACATCGCCCGCGCGATCCCGGTGCGATCAAGCTTGGCGATGGCGTACCGCCGTGCCGTCGCCATGAACTCAGCCGGGTCCGCTTCCTGCGGGCATCGATCGGTGCACATTCCGCACTGGTAGCAGGTCCACAGCTCCTTACTGGTCACCAGCTCCTTGTCCAGACCGACTTGGGCTAGTCGAATGAACCGCCGCGGAAAGAGCGCGTCGTTGTCGGTCAGCGGACAGATCGCGGTGCAGTTGCCACAGGAAAAACAGGCGTTGATGTCGGGAGCACCGAACTTCTGCAGATCCGCCATCAGGTCGGGGTTTGCCAGCGTAGCCATCACTACACCTGCCTTCCGGTTGCCGCGTAACTGAAATAGCCGTCGTCATCGGCGTCTTTGCTTTCCATCAAGAAGCCGTAACGCCGCATCCCCATCACCCAGTACAGAACTTCGTTGGCGGGGAAGCCGATCTTCTTGGCGATTTCCGGCACCGTGAGTGGGCCGTCAGCGACTGCAGCCAAGATCGGCGCATGCATCAACGGCTCTTCGCGAATCACTTCGCGAACATCACGCAATAACTGACTCATGCCACAGGCTCCTTTGCCGGTAGATCGGTCACAACCAGTTCTTCGATAGCAGCCCTCATCTGGGCATCGGTGTACCCGAGCAAGTCGATTGCGTCGGATCCACACAGCGGAACACAGCCTCCGCAGCCCTTGCAGGTGGCAGGGTCGGCCGAAGCAACCTGTCTGCCCTCCCACTCGATCATGGTGATCGACTCGTAAGGGCAGACCGAAAGACATTCCCCGCTGCCCACACACTTGTCCGGGTCGATTCGTGCCACGAGGGGTTCCAGTTGGGTGTAGCCCTTCTTGAGCAACGCCGCACTCTGCGCAACAGCAGCCAACCCCGCCGAGACGCTCTCGCCCACCGTTCGCGGACTCTGACAGCACCCGGCGATCATCACGCCGTCGACCACCGTTTCCACCGGACGCAGCTTCGGGTGAATCTCGTTGAAGAAACCATCAGTGCCCACGGGGAGCTTCAACAGATCTGTCAGCGTCGCATTTTTGCGCGGCACCATGCCGGTCACCAGGACCACCAGATCCACCGGCAAGGTGATGTCCTGCCGCTGGGTGAGGAGATCGGTCACGGTGACACTCAACTGACCCGAATCGAACTTGGCCACTTCCGGTGGGCTATCTGGATCGAACTTCAGATACACCGAACCGGCTTCCCGGGACGCGTTGTAAGTCAGTTCGTTGCGACCATAGGCGCGCACATCGCGGTACAAGTGGAACTGGCGGATCGAGGGATCCACTTTGTTCACCAGGGTTGAGGTGTGGATTGCCGCTGTGCAGCAGTACTTCGAGCAGTACTCGTTGCCTCCGGCATCCTGGCGGGAGCCCACGCAGTACACGTACGCGATCGACCGCACCGGTCGATTCTCAAACCGCAGCCCGTCCGCTCCGCATTCGTCCACCAGCTTTTTGAAGTCCGGCAAGGTGACAACCCCGTTGATCCCGTAGCCGTACTCCCCCATCTCAGGTTCATAGGCGTCAAAGCCGGTGGCCACCACAATGGAGCCCACCTCCACCTGAAGAGTTTTCGGGCCCCCTTCACGCTCCAAGGTGATCTGCACGTCATAGTTGCCGAAACTGCCAGCTTTGCCGCTCATTTGCGCCTGGGTGTAGACGGTGATGTCCCGCCGATTCGTGACTTGTTCCACCAGGGAGGCGACCTGATCGCGACCGGAATCCTCGGCAGGGAACATCGACCCAAACCCGCCGACCCAGCCGCCCAATTGGGCGTCTCGTTCAATAAGGATCGCTTCGATTCCCACATCGGCTAGTCCGATCGCGGCCCGCAAACCTGCGATCCCACCACCGATCACCAAGGTGCGCGGGACCGTTTGGACGCGCAACGGCTCCAGCGGGTCTGACAGACGGGTTTTCGCCACACCAGCCTTGATCAGACCGATCACCTTGGTGGTCGCACCGGCCTTGTCATGCTGGTGTACCCAAGACGCCTGCTCGCGCACATTCACCTGGGTGTAGGTGTACGGGTTCAGGTCGGCTCGCGAGGAGACATTGCGGAAGGTCACCTGGTGCAGCTTCGGCGAGCAGGACGCCACCACCAAGCCATCCAGTTTGCTGGCTTGGATCGCTTCGATCATGTCGTGCTGAGTGCCATCAGAACAGGCGAAGAGGGTGTCTTCGCTGACCACAACCCCCGGCTCATCGGCGAGAGCATCGCGAACGGTGTCGATGTCGACATAGTCGGAGATGTTGCCGCCACAGTGGCAGATATAGACCCCAATCCGGCGGTCTTCAGGGGCCACTTTGCCCAGCGGCGCCTCGCCCTTGGCGTTCTCTTCGGCGCTCATACCAGCACCTCCTTTTCAGCCTCTTCGGCAAAGTGGTGGTGCTCTAGGTGAGCGGCAACTCCCGCCACTGCAGCACCGGCGTGCAGAATCGTGTCGACGATGTCCTTGGCTCCGGCAGCGGTCCCAGCCACAAAAACTCCGGGAATGTTGGTCTGTCCTGGACTGATTTCGGCGCTGGGTTCAGCCACGTAGTAGTACTCGTCCAAGCCGAGCGGAGCATCAACGAAGAGTGTCTCCACATCTCTGTTGGGCTGGATTCCGACCGCGAGTACCACGAGGTCGTAGCTGGCTTCAACGATGTCCCCACCGTTGTCGATGTCCTCATATCGGACGGTCAGGTCACCATTGGGTTCCTCGGTGATCTTCGAGACTCGGCCCTTGATGTACTGGGCGCCCATGTCTTGGGCCTGGGTGTAGAACTCCTCGTATCGCTTACCGGCCGCTCGCATGTCCATGTAGTGCATCGTCACGTCGGCCAAAGGCAGGGCCCCCATGATGAGCTGGTTTTGCTTGATGGAATACATGCAGCAGAACTTCGAACACAAGGGGTTTCCCACAGTCTTGTCCCGAGACCCCGTGCACGAGATGTACGCGATTCGGTCCGGCACCTTGCCATCCGAAGGTCGCAACACCGTGTTGAACGGGCGGGTCGGGGCAAGTAGCCGGTCCATCTGCATCGCGGTGATCACATTGGCGAACTGACCAAAGCCGTATTCGGGCTTGAGGTCGGCTGCGAACAGCTTGTGTCCAGTGGATACGACAACCGCACCAACCTCGACGGTGGTTGCCTGATCGCGTTGCGTCATGTCGATGGCGAAGGCCGGACACTTCTTGGCGCACTCCTGGCATTCGGAGCACACCCCACAATCCAGACACGAGCCCACACCAGCACGCATCTGGTCCTCGCTGAGGCCAGATTCAATCTCGCCGAAGTTGCCCGCAGAAACCGACAGACGAACCTCGCCCGTCACAGGATCTCGATGGCTAACCTCGCGATGCCGCCCCAGCACCTCACGGTGCTTCGTGGTGGACAGTTTTGAATCACCGTCGAAGCCGTCCAGGCTCTGGCCGGTCAGGTACCGATCGACCATGTATCCCGCTCGACGTCCAGAACCTGTCGCTCGGGTGATCGTCGAATGCCCACTGGCAACATCGCCAGCGGCAAAGAGCCAGGGTGCTTTGGTTTGCAAAGACCGACGATCGGCGCGAATCCGGGACTTGTTGCCCACACCAGCGATCTCAGCGAAGAGCTGGTCGTCCACTTCCAGGCCTTGCGCGGCGATGACGAGGTCCGCACCCTCGGCGATCTCGCCGGTTGACTGTTCAGTGTCCTCACCTTTTGCTGCCACCGGGCGACACGTCACCGCACGAACTGAGCCGTCAGATCCGCCGTCGACACTGACCAGTTCCATCGCGAAGCGGAACTCGACCCCTTCAGCGGCAGCCTCGGTGTACTCCACCTCGTTGCATGGCAGGGCACTCGGTTTGGCAGCCGACGAGATCACGACCGATGACGCCGCCCCGTGCCGCAAGGCGACCCGTGCCGCGTTCAACGCCACCACATCGCCGCCCACAACCACGACCCGTTTCCCACTCAGATCAGCGCCTCCGCCCGTGGCCGCGCCTTCCAAATAGGTCAGGCCCGACACCACCTGCGGGCTATCTGCGCCAGGAACTGCGAGCGCAGATTCCCGCTGGGCACCGATCGCGAGTACGACCGCGTCGAAGCCTGAGTCCTTGAGCGCTTGCACATCGTCTATGGGCGAATCGCACACAATCGTGACGCCAAGATCTGTGAGATTCGCGATGTCAGCGGCAAGCACATCCTTGGGAAGTCGAAAGCCGGGGATCGCCCGTTGCGGCTGACCGCCAGGCGTGGAAGCTGCTTCGAAGATCGTCACAGCGTGCCCCTTGCGCGCAAGTTGCCAGGCCGCCGTCAGGCCCGCCGGACCAGAGCCAACGACAGCCACGCTCTTCCCGGACGGTTCCGGCACGTCGACGCCTGAGCCGGCCTTTTCTGCGTAGTGCTTGTCAGCAATGAACCGCTTCGTGAGACGGATGGGCACGGTGCCGTCGACCTGGCCACGGGTGCACCCGTTTTCGCACGGGGCGTAGCAGGTCCGCCCCAAGGTGCCAACCAATGGGGTGACATCGAGGTTGAGTTGAAACGCCTCCTCGTACTTACCGGTTCGCGCCAGGGAGACGTAACCATGTGCCTTAATGCCCGCCGGGCAGGCAGCAATACATGGCGAGGTGCCGGATCGATCCAGAACCGCCTTTTTTGGCACGGCCTGCGGAAATGCAATGTATGCCGCCCGGCGCGGCGCGAGGTCGGCATTGAACTGGTCGGGCACCGCGACGCTGCACTCCTTCTGGCAAACGTCGCAGCCGGTGCAGGCAGCCCAATCAACAAACTTGGCCTTTTCGTTCACGACAACACTGAATCGGCCATCAGCATTTCTACTGATGTGGTCAACCTCGCTGTAAGTCAGCGTCTTGATGTTGGGGTGGTTAATGGTGGTCGACATTTTTGGCCCAGAGATGCACGAGGCACAGTCCAGGGTTGGAAAAACCTTGCTGAGCAAGATCATTCGCCCACCGACACTGGACTCTTTTTCCACCAGCAACACCTGGTAGCCCATGTCGGCCAATTTGATCGATGACTCCATGCCACCGATGCCACTTCCCACCACGAGGACGTCGTAGTCCATCACGGTCTCCTTGCAGGTCAGATCGAATTTCGGGCTAGATGAAAAGGTTGACGTTCGACTCGTCAGCCTCCCCCAGATAGGTGGCTACTCCGGCGTATTCGATACCGTCGATCAGCTCCTCAGCGCTGATCCCGAGCACGTCCATCGACATCGTGCATGCGATCATTTTGATGCCCTGCTCTTGCGCAGTCTCTAAAAGCTCACTCACCGACATCACGTTTTCGGCCTTCATGACTTTCTTCATCATGGCGCGTCCCGCACCGGCAAAGTTGAACTTAGAAAGCCCCAGCTTCTCCGCATTCTTGGGCAGCATTCCCGAGAACATTTTTTGCAACCCACTCTTGGGCTTACTCGGCGCTTGAATATTTTGATCCTTCCGCAATGCAGACAGACCCCAGAACGTGAAGAACATTGTTACTTCATCATCCATTGCTGCCGCACCATTAGCGATAATGAAGGCCGCCATCACACGGTCATAATCACCGCTGAACACAATGATTGTCTTCTTCGACATCTCCGTAACCAGCTTTCAAAAAAATAATCCGACGCCAATCAGGCGGCGGATGAATCCGAATCGAGACGCTTCAAGGTCTCAGAGAATTCACGCATGTAGTTGGCGAATGGTTCAGCACACACTGAACAGACTGCCGCCATCTTCAATCGGGAAGCGTTGATGCCCCGAGCTGCCATCATCTCCTGCGCCCGCGAGACGATCGCAGCCGTTCGCTGAGCACAATCGGGTAGGTAGGCACACTCTTCACCATCAGAGGCCACGAAGACCCCATCGAACCCGCTGTCGAGCGCATGCACTAGCCAAGAGGGCTTCAGCCCACTGCTACACGGGACAGCCATGGTTTGCACTGCGGCCGAATACTCCAGATGCCTACTGCCAGCAAGATCAATCCCAGGGTCAGAGATGTTGATCGTGGAGAAGACCAGGATCCGTGGTGAGGCCGCGCCAGTCTCAGATACCGGCGTCATGAGACTACTTTGCCTTGCGGAGGAAGAGGTGAATTGATCCCGCCTCTTCAAATGAACCCAAGAAATCGTGGCCCATCTTGCGACACCACGCGGGAATGTCCTTCAATGTTCCCGAATCCGTGGCCAGAACTTCCATCACATTGCCTACCGGAACTCCGCCGATCTGCTTCTTAGCCGCCAGAATCGGCCCCGGGCAGGACACCCCTCGTGCATCAACGATTACCGGCGACGCGATGGCCTTCAGTTCTTCAACGGACGCTGACATAGTCACTAACGCTCCTTTGCACTGTTCAAGCCGCTTTGCTTGACACGGTCAGAGTACACCCCGGGGGGCATGCCTAAAGCCAATGCAACTATCTTTTCAAAACCGTGACGAACCTGGCACCACTAGGCAACCTGCGCTGTTTTGGAAACGAAATCATCACGAAACAAATGGTCTCGTTGTGGCGCCGCGACCCGGCCCGAGGAAGGGTCTATTTGGGCCTGGACAGGACATGAGGCGGACGGGCATGGCCCCATCCGCCTCACGACGTAGCGAAAAACTCCAGGTCAGCCGCTCTCCAACACTTTGGTTCGCTCGGGTAGCGACTGCTCCCCCCTGTTTTGTTCCATGTTATGAAGCTGTGCCCGCGCCCAAAAGTCCCCATCAGGGCTACAACCGTGATCCGATCAACGCTCCCGCCGTGGTACGAGGCGCCACGCCCCTTCACCGTCCTGCATGACAAAGCCAGTATCGGCGAGTCGACTGAGGAGCCCCAAGCATTCGGCGATTCCGAGCGACGCCCGAGGAGCGAGTTCTCCGGCCGAAATCGAGCCCCGAGCAGGCACCATCTCGAAGAGTCGAAGCTCTTTGGCCGAGAGAGCATCTGTGGCTCGAGTCGGCGAGGGCGGTCTCGTCGGAGCTGGTCGCAGTGGCCCAGCCAATCCAATGATGTCCTCCACAGAACTCACCAACACAGCTTCGGCATCTCGGATGAGGCGATGAGGGGTCGCCGAGGTCGCGCTCGTCACCGGCCCAGGAACCGCCATAACCAGCCTGTTCATCGCTCCGGCCCATGTCAGCGTGTTGCGTGCGCCGGACCGAATCGCCGCCTCCACCATCACCGCTCCGAGCGTTACAGCAGCAATCAACCGATTTCGACTGAGGAAACGCACCCGGGTGGGGTGTTCCCCAGGCGGCAGCTCGCTGACCAGAATTCCGTACTGACTAATCTGTTCGAACAGGTGGTGATGGCCGGCGGGATACGGGCGGTCCAGTCCGCCTGCCAGGATCGCCACCGGTGGCGTACGCCCAGCCAGACTCCCCCGATGGGCGGCGGCATCGATGCCATAGGCGCCGCCCGATACGACCGTCCAGCCGGCATCGGCAAGTTCAGCCCCGAAATCAGCGGCGACGTGCGAGCCATAGCTGGTACACGCTCTGGACCCAACGATCGCCACCGACTGCTCAACCAACGCGGCAAGATGCCCGTTGCCCTTGAGCCACAGACCGATCGGCTCCCCGGTCAGAGATTGCACGCAAGGGCAGCCTGCCAGATCGGCCAACCCCGATGGCCATTCTTCGTCGGTGGGAATTACGAAACGCTGGTTGGACTGTTCAGTGCGCTCGGCAAGTTCGGTCGCCACAATGCTCCGCGCCCGAACCGACAGTGGCCCTTGACGGTCTTTGTCGATCAGGCCCGCCCACACTGCTTCGGCACCAAATTCCGAGACGGCTTGCCCCATAGCGGAGTGACCGGGCTCGCTGATCGCCGCCAGGCACATTCGGGCCATGCGCTCGTCGTTCATCGACCGGCCATCAGCGATTGCTCACCACGTCGCAACGCCAATGCCGTGTGCAGGTGGTCCAAGGT
>CAYWIN010000073.1:458-8854 GCA_964458365.1 uncultured Propionibacteriaceae bacterium | reverse complement strand
GCTGTATATCGCCGTCGCGGTCGGATCGTTGCGGCGACGAGACACGGCAGCATTGATTCGACTCACGGTGACCGCGTCACTTCCTGCGGCAATCCTGGGTGCGTATCTGTTGATGAATCAGGTGCTCTTCGGCAGCGCGATGCCCATTTCCGGGATGGCAAAATCCCTGGGTGCCGGAGGAGACTTGTCCACCTTTGTCGAGTACCTCCTCGGACCTGGCGTACTCGGGAAACCAACCGGCGCCGGCGCGATATCTCTCATCCTTGCCGGGATTGCCGTCTTCGCACCAGGGGTGCCCACTGCCGTGCGAACCGCAGCCCGGTTCGGCGCGCTGTTGGCCTTGTCCGGGGCATTTCTTGGACTGTTCTACGCGGTTCTCAGCTCGTGGGGTTTGTGGCCGTGGTACCTCTACTCCGCTCCCCTCAGTTTGGCATTCACGATTCCCGCACTCGTTGCGAGCCTGCGAGTTCCCCGACGTGCAATGCGATCTGTCGCCATTTTGGCCTCCGTTGCGCTGATCGCCGCCACGGCACTGTGGGCCCAACTCAGCGGGTCGGAGAGTCGCGGCCAACCCTGGGTACTCAAAGCGGGTGCGGTGGCCGAACTGGTCGACAAACTCCCGCCCGGAACCGTCGCCATGGGTGACCGCGCCGGCGCATTTGGCTTCCACCTCCACAAGCCGTTGGTTCAGTTGGAAGGGCTGGTGGAATCCCCGGCCTATCTTCACGCGCTACAGGCGGGAAAGCTGGGCAGCTACCTCAACGCCCGAGACGTGCGGTGGTATGTCCGACAAGACACCGACCCAGGACGGGTGATTCCCGGTGTACCTGCCGGCTGCCGCGGATTCACCGAACCGGCCATGGGGCGTGGACCGAAGGCAACAGTCGTCGCATGCCAAAGCGACTTGGTTGCACAGGTCCAGCTGTTCGACAACACGACCTACCGTGTGTGGAAGTACCGGCCCGCACTGAACCCGTGATCGACGCACCGACGTGGCTCGCTAGGGTGATTTCATGACCACTACCGAAGCGAAACTGTCGAGCTTTGAACGCCTCTCCGAAGGAGTCTTCGTTGCGGTCGCCGAGCCCGCCTCGGTCAATATCGGTTTGGTCGTCGGCACCGACGGTGCTCTGCTGATCGATACCGGATCCTCCCCCGAGCAAGGGGCGGCGATTCGTGAAGCCGCCGAGCGCCTCACAAACGTGCCGATCATCGCCGTCGTGGTGACTCATTGGCATTACGACCACTTTTTCGGGCTGGCCGGTTTGCCCGGGATTCGCAGTGTGGGTCACGAGACGCTGCCGGGATGGCTCGACCGTCCCGAACTCGCCGACGTCGCTGCAGAGCTGGGGGTGGACCCGCAACACCTCGTCGCGCCCTCCGAGACCTTCTCACTCGTGAAAGCCATCGACCTTGGACAGCGACGGGTCGAGGTCATTCACTTCGGGCCTGCGCACACCGATGGGGATCTCGTCGTCTTCGTTCCCGATAGCGATGTGATTTTCGCCGGAGACCTGGTGGAAAGCGCCGGAGAAGTTCAGATCGGCTCTGACAGCGCTGTCGAATCCTGGCCGTCGGCCATCGACGGGATCCTCAGCCTCACTCGCGAGCACAGCATCATCATTCCCGGCCATGGGCCCGCGATGGATCGATTCTCCGCTTTCGAGCAGCGCAATCAACTCGCGGCTCCACCGAACACTGACTCGGCCCCCGACACCGATCCGGCCAACTGAACCGGGATCCCTCGCAGGGCGTCGATTAGCCCCCGGATTTCCGGCGGAACATGGTGGCGCCGCCCTGGCGTCCCCGTTCCGAGGGGCCCTTCTTCTTGGCGTGAGAGGTCTCAGCGACACCGTCGTGACCCTGCTTACGCTCAAGGGCCGCCTTCATCCGTGCTTTCAGTTCATCGTTAGACGCGTCGGCCACGATCACATTCCTTTCCTCTGTCGACGTCTCAACCAAAGAGAGCGTCGCGAGCTTCGGCCCACAATGTGGCGGAGTTCGCCGCCAAAAGCCGTCGCCCAATCGCACCCGAGTCGTAGTCCACTCCGGTGTCGGTGGCGATCCGACCACCCAACTCGTTCACCATAAGGCCGCCAGGGAGATGATCCCAAGGAAACATGGATCGGTAGCTCAAAAAGTCCACTTCCCCCACAACCAACTTCGGATAGTCAATCCCGCACGATCCCCAGGAGCGAATCACCTTCACCGCAGCGTCGTCCTCACCAGGAACCGACAGGTAGGTGGCGCCCAGCGGAACCGTCCGCTTCTGCGCAGGTGGAGAAAGGTGGCGCCCGTTCAAGGTGACTCCCGCACCTTTCTCGGCCACAAAGAGCTGTTCGTGTATCGGCTGCCAGATCCAGCTACGGACGGTTTCGCCGAACCGCAACTCGGCAACCATCACCGCGAAATCTGGGCGTCCCTTGGTGAAGTTGCGCGTCCCGTCCACGGGATCAATCACCCACGAATGTGATGCAGTCGGCAGCGAATCAAGGATTCTCGGATCCTCAAAAACGCCTTCTTCGCCGACGACGAGAGCATCGGGATCCGCGGCACGCAGTTGGCGAGTGATTTCGGCTTCCGCTTCACGGTCGGCCACCGTGACCAGGTCACCAGGGGCTTTCTCTTGGATGTCTCCACAACTCAAAGTTCCGAAATGCGGCAAGATCAGAGTGTCAGCAACATCTTTGAGGAGTCCCGACACCTGCTGAGTCTGCACCGCCGAACTCCCTTAGATCGCGAAAAGTACCGTTCGGTACAGGCTACCTACCTTGGCGCAACTCGAGGACGCCGTCCGCACTTCAACCGATGGTGACGAAATCGATCAGCCGCTCAACTTCGCGCGGAAAGTCCGGGTCGAGATCACGCCAGTCCCGAACACGGCCAAGAATCCATCCCCAGGTGGCCGCAATGTCGGCTTGCTCATTGGCCGGACGACCCAAGGCGTGGCTGATCCCGACCTTCCATTCCACATCGCGGGCGATGGTGGGCCAGGCCGCCAAACCCACCCGCTCGGGCCGAACGGCAGCCCAGATATCGATGAATCGATGCCCGGTGATCAGCACGTTTTCGTCACGGATCTCCGACACGATTCGGCTTTCTTTACTGCCTGCGACGAGGTGATCAACCAAGACCCCCATCCGTCGCCCGGGTTCAGGAGCGAACCGTTCGACAATGGCGGGAAGCTCATCAACACCGCCGAGCTCTTCAACGACAACACCCACATGCCGCAAGTCATCGCCCCAAATCTTCTCGACAAGCTGTGCGTCATGGCGGCCCTCCACATAGATGCGCGAAGGCAAGGCGACTTTGGCCGGTTCCGGCGCCCCAACCCTCGAACCCGACGCGGTGTGGGTGGGTTTAGCGGGCGCTTTGCGTGACGGAGGACGCAGTTCGACCGGCTTGCCGTCCAGCCAAAACCCGGGGCCGAAAGGAAAGCTGCGTTTCGCGCCACGGCGGTCCTCCAACACAACCAGCCCATGCTCCCAGCGCACAATCGCACCACAGAAGCCCGAGGTCGGATCTTCCACGACCATGCCCTTGGCTACCTCAACCGGGGTGCTGACCGGCTTGCCAGCCTGGCGCCAGCCGGGCGCAAGAACGTCATCGGAGTACAGCATCGCAACACCATAGGGCCGTTCATGTTCCGGACTGCGGAAGCGGACAGGTCAGTCGTCCAACAGGTCGCGGGTAATCCCGTCGGCCAAAAGTCGGCCTCGGAGGGTCAGCCGCAGCCTATGGTCTGCCACCACGGCCAAACCGTCGGCAACCAAACCGGGGATGCGGGACCTTTCGGTGCGGGTCAGCAGGTCCAGATTGAGCCCTTCGGCCAGCCGAAGGCCCAAGAGGACATCCTCGACATGCCGCTCGTCATCAGTGAGCACTTCGCGGGCTTGAGCCGGGCTGAGGCCTTGAGACAGCCGAGCGGCGTAGTCGCGGGGGTGGCGCACATTCCACCAGCGGACGCCGCCGACATGCGAATGCGCACCTGGACCAATCCCCCACCAATCCGAGCCCCGCCAGTAGGCCAAGTTGTGCCGCGACTCATGGCCGGGCTTCGCCCAGTTGCTGATCTCGTAGTTCGCAAATCCGGCCGCGGCGAGTATCTGCTCAGCTTGTTCGTAATAGGCGGCATGGACGTCCGGATCGACAGGTGGCAGGTCGCCACGGCGTACCTGGGCGGCCAGCCGGGTGCCTTCCTCCACGATCAACGAATAGGCGCTGATGTGATCTGGACTGGTTTCGATAGCCGCCACCAAACTGGCTTGCCAATCCGCCAACGACTCCGTGGGCGTGCCATAAATCAAGTCCAAGCTCACCGAGGTGAAGCCGGCATCGCGGGCCGCGGCCACCACCTGGGAGACCTTCCCTGCATGGTGCCGACGCTCAAGCACGGCCAAGACCGATTCCCGAGCCGACTGCATCCCCAAACTCAGCCGATTGAATCCGGCCGCGACGAGAGTGTCGAGGTACTCCCTATCGACTGATTCGGGGTTCGCTTCGGTCGTGATTTCCGCATCCGGCGCAATATCGAACCGTTCAGAGATTTTGTTCAGCAGGCCTGCCAAGTCCGCGGCGGCCAGCATCGTAGGGGTTCCGCCGCCGAAGAAAACTGATTGAACTGGAGGTGACGCTTGGAGTACCTGCGTGACCAACTCGACTTCGGCCGCCACGGCAGCCACATAGGCGTCTTGACGTGTGCCGGGCTCTGCCCCCAAATCCGCAGCGGTGTACGTGTTGAAATCGCAGTATCCGCACCGGGATGCGCAAAACGGAACGTGGACATAGATGGAGAAGCCCCGTTCCCCCCAGGCGGCGAGCGCCGCGGCTGGCAAACGTCCGTCCGACGGTGCGGGTTCGCCCACAGGCGGAGTGGATGGCATGGCGTCCAGCCTAAGCGCGGCGTCCGTGTCGCCAAACTGTGCAGCCAAGACCCACCACCAGGAGTGTTGGCCTATGTCGGCACTCAGGCAGTGTTTGAAGCGGCCGGTTTCACCAAGGCCAGTGACACCACCTCGGTGCTTTCCGGTCTTCCCCGGGTGCTTATGCGCCGAACGTTCGACTGAACTACTTCTTCTTCTCCGCGCCTTCTCCGGTGGACAGCGCGGCAACGAATGCTTCTTGCGGGACCTCGACGCGTCCGACCATCTTCATCCGCTTCTTGCCTTGCTTCTGCTTTTCCAGAAGCTTGCGTTTGCGGGTGATGTCGCCGCCGTAACACTTCGCCAGCACATCTTTTCGCATGGCCCGAATCGTCTCCCGGGCGATCACTCGCGAACCAATCGCGGCCTGAATTGGCACTTCGAACTGCTGACGAGGAATCAACTCACGCAGCTTCTTCGCCATGGCAACGCCATAGCCATAGGCCGCATCGGTGTGCACGATGGCACTGAAGGCGTCTACCGGGTCGCCGTGCAGCAAGATGTCGACTTTGACGAGTTTGGCGGCTTGCTCACCGGCCTCGTCATAGTCCAGCGAGGCATAACCCTTGGTACGCGACTTCAAAGCATCGAAGAAATCGAAAACGATCTCAGCCAGCGGCAGCATGTAGCGGATCTCAACCCGGTCGGTACTGAGATAGTCCAGACCCAGCTGTTCGCCGCGCCGCGCCTGACACAGCTCCAAGATGGTGCCGATGTACTCGTTGGGGGCAAGAATCGTGGCCCGGACGACCGGCTCGAAGACCTCAGCGATCTTCCCTTCGGGGTACTCGCTGGGGTTGGTGACGACGTGTTCGCTGCCGTCTTCCATCACCACGCGGTACACCACGTTCGGTGCGGTCGAAATCAGATCAAGGTTGAACTCGCGCTCCAGCCGCTCGCGAACGATTTCCATGTGCAGCAGACCGAGAAATCCCACCCGGAAACCAAAGCCCAGCGCCCCGGAGGTCTCTGGCTCATAAACCAAGGCCGCATCGTTGAGCTGTAGCTTGTCCAAGGCTTCCCGCAATTCAGGGAAATCTGCACCATCGATCGGGTACAGCCCCGCGTACACCATCGGGTTCGGTGGACGGTAGCCAGAAAGCTCCTCGGTGGCTGGACGTGACGCTGCCGTCACCGTGTCGCCGACGCGCGATTGGCGGACTTCTTTCACCCCTGTGATCAGGTAACCGACCTCACCCACACCCAACGCCGCAGCCTTGATCGGTTCGGGCGAAATCACCCCCACTTCGAGCGTTTCGTGAGTAGCTCGAGTCGACATCATCAAGACTCGTTCGCGGTGGCTGAGCTCACCGTCGATCACGCGCACGTAGGTAACCACCCCGCGGTAGGTGTCATAGACGGAGTCGAAGATCAGCGCACGCGCCGGCCCGTCTGAGTTACCCGAAGGTGCCGAGATGTCGGCCACCACATGATCCAGAAGCTCCCCCACGCCCTCACCGGTCTTCGCCGACACCCGGAAGACATCGTCGGGTTCGCACCCCACCAGGTGAGCGATCTCGGCGGCGTACTTTTCCGGCTGTGCGCTGGGAAGGTCGATCTTGTTCAGCACGGGAATGATCTGGAGGTCTGCTTCTATCGCCAAGTACAAGTTGGCCAGTGTCTGGGCCTCAATGCCCTGGGCAGCGTCCACAAGCAGGATCGCTCCCTCGCACGCGGCCAGCGAACGAGACACTTCATAGGTGAAGTCGACGTGACCTGGGGTGTCGATCATGTTGAGCACGTAGTCTTCGCCGGCCACCTGCCAGGGCATGCGCACCGCCTGAGACTTGATCGTGATGCCACGCTCACGTTCGATGTCCATCCGATCCAAGTACTGGGCGCGCATTGAACGCTCATCTACCACACCGGTCAGTTGGAGCATCCGATCGGCCAGCGTGGATTTACCGTGGTCGATGTGAGCGATGATGCAAAAGTTGCGGATCATCGCCGGAGGCGTCTTGCCGGGGAGCGGAGTAGCCATGCACTCTCTTCGGTTCTGGGGACAACCGGTTAAGAATATCGTGCCGGGGCCAGCCCACTTCCCACTTGGCCGGACCCCTCGGCGCGAACCCTCTCGCCGAGCGCCTGGTCGGCGGTGTTTTCGGCCAACAGGGGCGGATTTGAGCCGAGCGATGGCTCTTTGATAAAGTGCGGGGTCGCGTCCTTGCGGCGCTAGTTGTATCAACACCTGCGAAAAGGGCTCACCCAAGTGGCGAACATCAAGTCTCAGAAGAAGCGGATCCTGACCAACGAGAAGGCCAGGCTGCGCAACAAGGCCGTCAAGTCAGCCTTGCGCCCCAACGTACGCCGCTTCAATGAGGCTGCGGAAGCCGGCGAAGCCGAAAAGGCTCAGGAGCTGGCCAAGGTCGCTACCCGGTCGCTGGACAAAGCCGCCAGCAAGGGCGTCATTCACACCAACCAGGCGGCAAACCGCAAGTCAGCGATTGCCAGCAAGGCCGCCAAACTCTGATCTTCACTGTCGAAACGCCGTCCTCGTCGGGCGGCGTTTTGCTTTGCCCGCACCTCTATCGACGTGACGCTCTGCGCTGCCCCATCACAGCCAAGACCAACTGCTCCAAGGCAAAACCCGGATCTGATCCGGCACCCTTGATCTGAGCATCGGCTACCGCCACGGCCTGAATCGCCTTCCCCACCGCCGGGCTCGTCCAGTCACGAGCGAGCCTGGAAAGGTCCTTCAGCTTCCAAGGCGGGACTCCGATGCTGCTGGCCAGTTCAGCCTCACGCATCCGAGACTCGCGGCGATCCAAATACTTGCCCAGCCCACGAAGATTTGACGCCATCGCGCTGGTGACCATGACCGGCGGCACTCCAGTAACCAGCGCCCAGCGCAATTTGCCCAAGGCCTGTTCGGCGCGCCCATTCAAGGCATCGTCGGCGACGGCGAAGCTCGTCACTTCAGCTCGTCCAGCGAAGTACCGATGGATTGCTGCTTCGGTGAGGATCGCTTCGGGCGCATCGTCGAGGAGCTGCCGCACCGCCCCGGCCAGTGCGCGGGTGTCATTACCCACCGCCTGGATGAGGGCATTGGCCACCATCGGAGTGGCTTTGCCGTTGAGTCGACGCGCCTCGTTGACCACAAACTGGGGAAGCTCCCGTGGTTTGAGCGCGGGAAAGTTCTGCACCTCGACACGTTGCTTCTTGAGCCGGTCCAGCAGACCCTTGCCCTTCACTCCCCCGCCATGAACCAGCACTAACGCTAAATCTGGGCCCGGATGAGAGGCCAGTTCCACCACCGCGTCAAACAGGTCATTGGGCATCTCGGCCAGATCGTTCACCACCGCAATGGTGGCACTGGCGAAGAGTGAACCGCCGGTTGCCTCGGCCAAACCACCAGCGTCTAGCCCGGCGGAGTCCAACCGCACTACGGCAGCGTCCGGACGTTCGGATGAAGCTCCCTCGACGAACTCCGCCACCGCCCGTTCTGCCAAAAGCGACTCCGGGCCGGTGATCAAC
>CAYWIN010000073.1:0-448 GCA_964458365.1 uncultured Propionibacteriaceae bacterium | reverse complement strand
GGGTTCTGCACGACCCCAAGCATGCCAGTCGGCGACGACTCCGGTGTGACCTACCCCCCCCACCTCAGCCACGCGTGCCTCAACTGCTACCAGCGTCGCCTCGCCCAATGTGAGCCCTTGTGCCGACGTTGTCCATCCGAAGCGCCGCCCCAAGACGGGTGGGCCGGGGTGCTGACCATCGCGAGCTCTGGCCTCCTTTACCTTCGGCTTATTCCAGCCCTATGCCTCAGCGGGCGAATATCCGCTGCCCGCCAGAGAATCCAAGCGCCGTATGAAAACTGGGCCATTGCCGCAGTGTTCCAGCGAAACAAACCCTATAAAGTCACTGCTCGGAGCAAACTCTGTCGGCCGCCTACCGACATACCCAGCGAAAAGGACGTGCAGATGAAGAAACCAGGGATTCTCTCCTTTGTGGCTGCCGGGGCTCTCGTGGCGGCCAGCATGTACT
>CAYWIN010000072.1:0-8927 GCA_964458365.1 uncultured Propionibacteriaceae bacterium | reverse complement strand
TGGTCCTCCATAATCGGCAAGTAGTGGGGGTTTTGTGAACCGCTGTGTTCGCGAAGGATGGGGATATGACCAGCACGAATCCACTGTCGGCCACGCCGCGAAGCACCCCCACCCGAGCGCGGGACCGAATGCGCACCGACCGCGCCGACCTATACGCCATTCTCGACGCAGCCTTCGTGGGACACCTGGGCATCGTCTACGGGACAGACGTCCATGTCCTGCCCACCACCTACGGACGTCACGAAGACACCCTTTACATTCACGGATCTACCGGCGCCCAATCATTGCGTGCTTCGAACGGCCGGATCCCGATCTGTTTCACGGTGTCGCTCGTGGACGGAATTGTCTACGCCCGCTCGGTCTTCAACCACTCGCTGAACTATCGGAGCGCGGTGATCCATGGCGAGCTCGTCGCCGTCACCGATGCAGACGAACGCGACTTCGGCCTGGAGATTCTCACCGAGCACGTCGCGCCGGGCTCATGGCTACACACCCGACTCCCCGACAAAAAGGAATCGGCCGCGACCGCCGTCGCCAAGCTCTCCCTTGCCGAGGCGTCGGTGAAGGTTCGCACCGGGCCGCCGAGCTATCAGCCCCGCGACCTCGAGACCGACTACTGGGCCGGCGTGTTGCCGATCGTCACGAGTTTCGGAACCCCGGAACCGTGCCCACTGCTGCCCGAAGGCACCCCCATTCCGGAACGGGTCACCCTTCGCAGCTATCCGCAGCCACCTGTAGCGACGGGGGCCATGCCTCCTGTCGGTGAACCGCCCACCGACGATTAGGACGTCGCACCACAAGAAAAGGCCCGATGGTTCGCCTCCCCTCCGCGAACCATCGGGCCTTTTCGTGCAGCGATGTGGGATCAACCCGCCATGGGACTGACGAAAGTCCCCAGACTCAGCTCAAGCTGGGCAGCAATGGCCAGCAAAAATTCGTCGCGATGACGCCCCGAGATGAGTTGGACACCGACCGGCAGCCCCGTTGGGGACACCGCCACCGGCAAGCTCAACGCAGGCAACCCCGTCAGGTTGAACGGATAAGTCCATGGCATCCAGTCGTGCCAATCGGTCCACCCACTGTTCGGCGGAGTCTCGTTTTCCACCTCGAAAGGCAAGCAGCTCGCCACAGGGGCAACGAGCAGATCAACTGAACTGAACCAGGCATCGAACTGCTCAATCAACTGTTCACGCACCGCGATCGCTTCGTGAAGCTCGTCCTCGCTGACGAGCGAACCAAGTTGGGCCAGCTCCAGCAGGATGGGATCGACGGGCGCTCCCGGATCTGGAGGCCCAGCAGCGTCGACGGCACGAGCGACGCCCACTCGCCACAAGGTTTCGAAGGCGAACTTTGCCCGATCCATGGTGAGATCGAAAGCCACCCGCGTCGCACCCGAACCGGCCAGGATCTCCACGACGCGCGCAACACCGTCCACCAAGGGGACGGCAACATCAGCGCTGGGTTCCCAAACGGCATAGGTCAGCTGATCAAGCGCTCCGGCCGCCAAGTCGACGTGAGTTTGGGCGATCACTTCAAAGAGTGCGGCCGCCTCAACGGCACTTGCCGCAATCGGCCCTTGGTGGGAAAGAGTGCCAAAGGGACTTCCTGGCAGCGTTTTCACCCGATCAAAGGTTGGCTTCAGCCCAACCACACCACAAAACGCGGCGGGCACTCTGATGGAACCTCCCCCGTCCGAGCCAATCGCCAGCCGAGTCAGTCCTGCCCCAACACTGGCCGCCGCACCACCACTGGAACCGCCGGAGGTGAGGCGGCTATCCCAGGGGTTCCGAGTCGTGCCATGCAGACCGCCATGTGTGATGGCCTTGCAGCCATGGTCAGGCATGGTGGTACGTCCGACGATGATCATCCCGGCTTCAAGCATCCGGTCCACGACCGGCGCGTTTTCCTGAGCCGGGGTCGCATCGATCAATGCTGACCCCTGTCGTTTCGGCTGCCCAGTGACGGCGATGTTGTCCTTGATCGAAACCAGCATTCCGTCTAGCGCGCTGAGTGGGGAACCGGCGGCCCAGCGCGCCGCTGAAGCGTCTGCTGCGGCACGGAGTTCCTGGGGGTCATTCAGCATCCAAAACGCATTCAGTTCGCTGTTGACCTCGCCGACGCGTCCCAAGAATGCTTCGACGCCAGCACGCGGCCCCTCGGTGCTAGCTGAGGAATCGAGTGCCGAACGGATTGTGGTCATGGGTCCTCCTTCAGAGTACGATCCCACAATCGCAGGTGAAGAGGTCTTCCACCATGACCGCTTGCATCGAAATCCCAAGACCAGTAAAGGAGTGCCATGACCCGCCCCGCAGCGCCGTGCGCACTACGCCTCACGCTGACCGGCTCCGGATCGCATGCCAGCAGAGTGTCGGCCGCGCTGGTTGCAGCCATCGCCGAGGGACAACTCGACGACGGCGATCTCATGCCTTCCACACGGACGCTGGCTGAACACATCGGTGTGGCCCGTTCGGCCGTCGTATCGGCATATGAGGAGTTGGTGGCCGCCGGCTACCTGGTATCCCGGGGCGGATCTGGCACCCATGTCGAACGTGGCGCCGCCCGCGCAGCACGAGCGGGGGCCTATTCATCAACGCCGGGACGCACGATCACACCCGACCCCAAGCCGCCAGCCAAGCCCGAAGCAACCACCCCCCGTGCCGAGTTCAACCTGCTCCCTGGATTCCCGGACACCACCTTGGTGAATCGGCGCGAATGGAATCGTGCTTGGCGGGCAGCAGTGAACGATGCCCTTTTCGCCCCGACCAACCTGCGGCTGAACGAATCAGTCAATGGCAGCTACCACGAGTTCTATCCAGAGCTGCGTGAGGCGCTTGCGGGCCACCTCCGACTCAGCCGCGGAATCGTCTGCGACCCAGCTGACCTCTTCCTCTTTCCTGGCGTCAACAATGCGATTCGAGTGCTGGCCAAGGCCATGCTCGACGACGGCGCTTCCTTCGCCTTCGAAGATCCCGGCTACGCCTCAGGGCGCCGAGTGCTTCAGCACGCGGGCTACCGAATACGCCCCATCCCAGTGGACGGGGCAGGCTTTGACGTCACTCAGCTGCGTCGCCGCGACCGAGCGGTGTATGTCACCCCCGCCCACCAGTTCCCCCTAGGCGCCCGCATTCCCGTGGAACGCCGCACCGAGTTGCTTGACTGGGCGACAAGCGAGGACGCGCTGATCTTCGAAGACGACTACGACGGCGAATTCCGCTACGACGTGGCCCCCATGCCCGCCTTGCGCAGCATGTCGGCCAGCGCAGACTCGGTGATCTACATCGGCACTGCATCCAAAAGCATCGCCCGCGACTTGCGGATCGCTTGGGCCGTCGTCCCCAGCCGGTTCCGAGCCGAGATTCGCCGACACCTATTCATCGAGGGCGACTCCGTAAACCCCATCGCAGCCGCCGCTTTGAACAACATGCTGCGTTCCGGCGCGCTGCTTCGCCAGATCGCGTCCCTTCAGCGCACCTACGCCGCCCGGCGCGAGCGTCTCGCCCTGGCCTGCGCCGCCCAGATGCCCGAGATCCACGTCCGGGGAGTTGAGGCGGGGCTACACATGGTCCTGACGAGCGACACGCCTTTTGACGACGCCCGCGCCGTTGAACGACTCCTTGACCACGGGCTCGCGTGCACCGCCTTGAGCAGCTACTACCTGGACCCCGATCAGGCCACCGAAGTGGGCCTGGTCTGCGGATATAGCCGGCTGCCCGAAACCCGAGCCTCGGACGCCGTCGCCGTTATCAAAGAGGTATTGACCGACTTCATCGCCTAACCGAGGCCGATCCCGCGACCCTTGGGCGAGGTGGCGTTGTGCGCCTTTTTCTGCGCTTCCCCGAGACGGGGTTACAACAGCGTCACTCAAATGTTTCTCGCATGTGACATCTGTCCTCTTCACTAGTGGTTGAACAAGAAAGTCAATACCGGTCCTTCTGGAAGACCGGAATCCACCCCACAGTTGGTGCAGACGCCCGGCAGACTCTGGGCGCGGAAGGACACGGGAAGGCTTGAGAATGAAGCAAAACCTAGTTACGAAGCTGGTGGCGGTTTCCGCCGCAGCGTTCGTCATGACGATGGCCGGGTGTAGCTCCGGCTCCACGAATTCCGCAGCGGGGCCGCAGTCTCAGCCCCCCGGTTCCGGAATCGACAAGATTGGCGTTGTTGAAGCAGCGCGCAAGTTGTTGCCTGCAGGCACAACCTCCATCACCATCGCTCTTACCGACCAGACTCCCCCTTCGGGCTTCATCGGCACAGACGGTAAGACGGTGGTCGGAATCGATGCCGACATGGCTGTACTCCTGGGCCAGGCACTTGGCGTGGAAGTAAAGACCGTGGCTACGCCGTTCGATCAGATCATTCCCGGTATCGAGGCGGGCCGCTACGACATGACCATTGCGGCAATGTCTCCGACCAAGCCGCGCATGAAGGTACTCAACTTCGTTGACTACTTCCGCACCGGAAGCAACATTGCGGTCCCGAAGGGAAATCCGAACAAGCTCTCTTTGAAGACCCTGTGTGGCCAGACCGTGGCCGTGCTCAAGGGTTCGGTGCAAGAAGGCAAGATCGTTCCTGGGCTGTCTAAGGAATGCACCGATCAAGGCAAGGCTGCGATCACCGTGCAGGCCTTCCCCAATCAGCAAGAGACCGTGTTGGCCGTGACTTCTGGCCGCGTGGCGGCCTCCGTCCAGTCGGCACCTCCGATTGCCTGGGCCAAGATGCAGGGGGCGGCGATCGACATGGGTCAGCAGGACAAGTGGACGACCGTGGCACTGGGCGTTCACAACACCAAGCCCGAGCTGCTCAAGGCCGTGGCGACTGCCACCCAGGCCATCTTGGATTCCAAGTCGTACCACCAGGTTCTGTCTAAGTGGGGCGTGGATGACTTCGGCGTCAGCGAAGCAAAGATCAACAATGTCACTTACTGAGCGACGCTTCGCAGCACAAGAGGTTCCCGGCGCGATTGTCGCGCCGGGAACCCCGGTGCCGCAGATCCGTCCGCATCGAACCCTCGGGCAGTTCTTGGTGCCGCTGATCTTGGCAGCACTCGCCTTCGGAATCGCCTACAGCCTGGTCACCAACCCCAACTGGCGTTGGGGCACTGTGGGCAGCTACCTTTTCGATCCCCGAATTCTTGCCGGCCTGGCCAACACGCTGCTCCTGACGGTGATCGCGATGACTCTGGGCATCATTTTGGGCGTGGTGATCGCCATCTTGGGTGAGTCACGAAGCCGCAGCGTGCGAGGATTCGCCGCGGTGTACACCTGGTTCTTTCGTGGCACCCCGGTGTTCGTCCAAATCATCTTCTGGTACAACATCGCCGCTTTGTACCCCACGTTCAGCCTCCCCTTACCCATTGGTGGCGGCGCATTGTCCGTTTCGACCAACGCGATGATCACCCCCTTCATCGCGGCAATCTTGGCCTTGGGTTTGAACGAATCGGCGTACATGGCTGAAGTAATTCGCGGTGGGCTCCTGGCCGTCGACTCTGGCCAAACTGAAGCTGGCCTCGCGCTGGGGATGCGTCGGCGCACCATCTTGTGGCGGATTGTCTTGCCTCAAGCCATGCGCGTCATCATTCCGCCGACCGGCAACCAAGTCATCAACATGTTGAAGGTGACCAGCCTGGTGAGTGTGATCGCCTTCACTGAGCTGTTGTACTCCGCGCAGCTGATCTACAGCTCCAATTTCCTCACCATTCCTTTGCTGCTGGTGGCGAGCTTCTGGTACCTGGTGTGCACATCCATCCTCACCGTCGGCCAGCACTATCTAGAACGTCATTTCGCCCCGCGAACGGCAGCCAAGTCCGCCGAGCCGTCTGAAGGAGCTCTGCCCGCATGACCACATCCGCACTCGACACGGCCAAATCCGTTCGCGCCCAAGACCCCGTACCACTGCTGAGTATCGAGGACCTCCACAAGTCATTCGGGGCCACGGCGGTGCTCAACGGCGTCACTCTTCATGTGGCAAAAGGGCAGGTGGTGTGCCTCATTGGGCCTTCAGGGTCCGGGAAATCCACGCTGCTGCGCTGCATTAACCAGCTGGAGAAGCCTCAACGGGGTCTGATCCATTTGGATGGCGAACTGTTTGGTTACCGTGCGGCGGGGACGGTTCTGCGTGAGCTATCCGAAAAGGATTTGGCTCACGCGCGGGCATCCATTGGGATGGTTTTCCAGAGATTCAACCTTTTCGGGCATCTGACCGCATTGGAAAACGTGATGATCGCGCCGATCCTCGTGCTCGGAGAAGACCGGCGTGTTGTTGAAGCTCGCGCCGTTGAACTCCTCGAACGGGTGGGAATCGGGCCACGCATGCAGCACTACCCCCACCAGCTTTCTGGCGGGCAGCAGCAACGAGTAGCCATCGCACGCGCGCTGTGCATGCAGCCCAAGCTGATGCTCTTCGACGAGCCAACCAGTGCGCTCGACCCGGAACTTGTCGGTGAAGTGCTTCAGGTGATGCGTGACCTCGCGGCCAGTGGGATGACCATGATCGTGGTCACCCACGAAATGGCTTTCGCTCGCGAAGTGGGCGACCACGTCCTGTTCATGGATGGCGGACGCATCATCGAACAGGGTCACCCTGATGACGTTCTCGGCAACCCCCAAGAAGAGCGCACCCAGGCATTTCTTCGTCGGGTGAGCTGATCACGGTCTGCCGCATTGCGGCCGGCTGAGTCTGTCGTCACCGCTGCAGCGCACCGCAGGCGTTGTTCTTGACCGGCTCAGCCGATCGGGCACCGTCCAGGAACCTGATGAGGTCACCTGGTCAACGGTGGGCCCACTGGGAATCGAACCCAGAACCCACGGATTAAAAGTCCGTTGCTCTGCCAATTGAGCTATAGGCCCGTGTGCGACACCACGCCCTAACCTCTGATCCCTCCACAGAGGTCAGATGCTTGGCGCCGCAGCGCCCCCACAGCGTACCCACCCAAGGGCCTGGCATGCACACTGGACTCATGGACTGGATAGGGATAGCTGTCGTGCTCGTCATCGGCATCGGTGTCGTCAGTTATGGATACTTCTGGGACCGCACCACCAACCGGCAGCGCGCCGAGGAGCTTCGCCAGCCACCATCGGCCCTGACCTCAGGTTTGGATCCAAGCTTGCCCACTCCGAACTACGTGCTTGCGACGGACCTTCCAAAGCCAACGGCAATGAATCCCGAGGCAATTCAATTGGTTCAAGAGCGCCTCGCCAAGGCCACCCACCTTCGGCAGGGCTACTGCTCCACGGACTTCGCCAGCGACGAAGGATCCCAGCTGGCCGTCCTCATCCATCCGCTTGTGCTCGTCGTGGACGGCAATGTCACCTCAATGAGAGAGATCTTCCCTGCCCTAGAGCGAGCGCATGGAGCCCAACGAAGCCTGGCTGTTATCGCCGAGGCGATCCCGCCTGAGGTGGTTCAGACCCTTGCTGCCAATAGCCGGGCCGGGAAACTAGCCACGGTCGCACTTGTTGCCCCCAGCCGGGACCGCGAGCAGGTGGCTGCGCTGACCGGCGCCAGCCCCGTTCCGGTGTCGGATCTCCGGATGGATTGGCTCCCACCCGAGTCGCTTGGTGATTGTTCCTTGTGGGCAAGCGACGCTCAACAAAGCTGGATCGAGCTGTCCTAGCCGTGTCCAAAAAGCTCAACCGACGCTGGAGGTCATTTCCGTCCCACGTCGGACGGGGCCGTCAGCAAACCCTCGATGTCAGCCGTAACCCCAGGAATTGAGGTCGAGGTCGGAAATCCCGAAGTAGTGAGCGATCTCATGCCACACGGTGATCCGAACTTGTTCACGTAGCGCATCTTCAGAATCGACCATTCGACACAGCGGCCCTTGAAAGATCGTGATGCGATCAGGTAGCACCCCTGAATACTGGGTAGTGCGCTCTGACAAGGGAATTCCTTCGTAATACCCCAGCAGATTTCCTAGCTCAGGGTCGGGTTCGTCCTGCACGATGACGACGCAGTTTTCGACCTGGCCCCAAAGAGGTTCGGGCACGCCATTGAGAGCATCCTCGACGAGTTCTTCGAACCGCTCAACGCTGATCTGGACTGCCATGTCCCCACCCTAGTCAGCGAAACAGCCACAACTACAGCGATGTTGTTTACCTCGGGCCGGGCGGCGTGGCGCCTTGCAATCACCAACAACCCCTCCCCGGAGGCTGCGCCTGAGGTTTAGAGTCGAAAACAGGTTAAGGCAGTTGCGGACGAGTGTGGCGCAACCACGGGGAAGACTCATCCGCTGCCTTACCTGCCCCCCACCGGTCTTCTTCCCGGGCCAGAAAGAAGCAGTAACCCACGATGCATGCCCCCCATCGCATCCGGGCCGTTGTCTCCTGGATCGCTGTCGCCACCATGTTTGTTGGCGGCGTCCTGGTATCAACCACGCCTGCGGATGCAGCCACGTCCCAGACCTACACCATCACTACCGCCGTCAATATCCGTGCATCCAAGAGCACCACGGGAAAGATCGTTGGCGTCATGCCCAAGGGTGCCCATGTGCGGGCCACGGCAGCAGCCAAGAGCGGTTGGCTACCCATCTCATACAACTCCAAGACCGCCTACGTGTCGTCGAAGTATGCCAAGAAAGACGCCAAATCCTCTTCGATCGTTGTGACCGGCCCGGCTGGCCGCAAGACTGCGCTGGCAAAGGTTCCGGTGCTCACCCATGCGAATGCCAAAGCGACCACCGTGAAGACGTTCACCAAAGGCACGATCATGAAGGTGACCGGGCAAGTGTCAGGGCTCTTCACCCGAGTAAGTGTCGGCAACGTCTGGGGCTGGGCTTCCACTCGGAGCTTGACCCCCAGCACTACCGTGATTCCCCCGGTTGTCGCCAACTATGTAGCCACCTCTTCGCTTTCGATTTTTGCCGATGCTTCGACGACATCGACATTGGTTGGCTCGGTCTCATCCGGGCAGATCGTGGGCGGATCTGGCGC
>CAYWIN010000071.1:0-9109 GCA_964458365.1 uncultured Propionibacteriaceae bacterium | reverse complement strand
CGCATTCACGGCCACGAAGATCAGCAGCATCGTCACCACGATGGAACTGCCGTCGTCGAGCGAAATGATCGCATTGGGTAGCGGGATCCAGTAGACCTTGACGCCGTTCAACACCACGACGCCAGCCGCCATCAACTGTCCGGCGACTTTGGCCAAGGCATTCAGCTCGAAGATATCGTCCAACACCCCGACCGCGCAGATCAGCCCTCCTGCGACCAAAACAGCCCACGCGTCATGATTGGCCTGGGAGAAATCTCCCAGCCACGGCAGCGTCGAGCCCAACATCAGGGCCGCCGCTAATCCGAACCACATCGAGATGCCGCCGAAGTACGGAATCGGTCGGGTGTGAACATCACGGTCTCGCACATTCGCCACGGCGTTGTATCGGAATGCCAATCGACGGGCAAGCCCGCTCAAAAGGTAGGTCACCGCCGCAGCCACCAGCAGCACGATCAGGTACGTCCGCATACTCAGTCCTCGGCCAATTCCGGCAACACCGCGGCGAGTTGCTCGGCAGTGATTCTGCCCTGTCGAAGAATGCGTGGTGGACCGGTCAGATCGACGATCGTGCTCGGCACCGCGCCCGCGCTCGGCCCCGCGTCGAGGTAGACGGCAACAGACTCCCCCAACTGCTCGCGAGCCTCACCAATCGAGGTTGCCGCCGAATGACCAGAGACATTTGCGCTGCTGACCGCCAGCGGTCCGGTGGCGCGCAACAGTTCACGCACCAGCTCATGATCGGGAATGCGCAGGGCAATGGTGTTGCCGCGTTCGCCGAGATCGACGTTCAAGCTGGGTTGAGCCTCCACAATCACGGTCAAGGCGCCTGGCCAAAACTCGTCGGTCAACTGGTGAAGCTGCGCAGTCACCTCGTCGACCAAAGTGGCCACTGCCAGGAAATCGCCCACCAAGACTGGAGGCGGCATGTCGCGCCCACGTTGCTTGGCATGCAACAGCTTTTGAACCGCATCTGAATCGAAAGCGTTCGCACCGATCCCGTAGACGGTGTCGGTGGGAAGCACGATGCACTCACCGTCCGTGATCGCGCTGATTGCGGCATCGATCGCCGCATCGGTTTCCGTCCGAAGGTCAAGAACGCGCGACATGGGACTCATCCTGCCAGCACTTCACCACGATGTGCGGTCACGAACCGTGGGCGGTGGTTCAGATCGCGATGGTCGGCAACCTTGGTATAGGCACCGCTTTCGGCAAAAAGCCTCACCACAGCCTGTTCCTGGACCTCGGCATGCTCAGCACAGACCCAACCGCCCGGACGCAGCAGGCGTCGAGCAACCGTGGCGACGACACGCAACGCATCCAGCCCGTCCGGTCCAGCGAACAGGGCCATCTCGGGTTCGTGGGTTCGGACATCTTCGGCCACGCCCTCCCACGCTTCCCAGGGGATGTACGGCGGGTTGGCGATCACCAGATCAACTCGCCCATTCAATTCGGGAAATGCAACAGCCATATCCTGACAGCGAAGGTCGACCCCGCTCCCACGCAGGTTATCTGCGGCGACTTTGGCCGCTGTTTCGGACAGCTCAACCGCATACTGCTCATGCCCGGGTGCTTCCGCAGCGATGGCCGCCGAGATCGCTCCACTCCCGGCGCACAGCTCCACGATCACTGCCTGATCGCCGAGCTCGGCTATCCGCTCCAACGCCCAACCGGTCATTGTTTCGGTTTCCGGCCGGGGAATGAACACCCCCGGTGATACGCCAACTTCGATGGTTCGGAAGGCCGCCTTGCCGGTGAGGTACTGCACGGGTTCGCCCGCCGCTCGGCGGTCGAGCAAGTCGCGATACCGAGACACCGCATCGGTCGAAACCAGGTCGCATAAGGCCAGTCGAACCGGTTCGACACCCAGCGCGTGAGCCAGCAACGTCCGGGCCTCCGACGAGGACTCCAGGCGGCGAGTTCCTTGCGCCACCAAAAGGGATACCTGTGTCACTGAGAGCTGCCCAGCCTTTCGGCTAGATCGGCCGCCTGCAACGCTTCCACCACCGCAGAAAGATCCCCCGCCAGCACCTGGTCAAGGTTGTAGGCCTTGTATCCAATGCGGTGGTCTGCGATGCGGTTTTCCCCATAGTTGTACGTGCGGATGCGCTCCGAGCGGTCCACCGTGCGCACCTGTGAACGCCGCGCCGCTGAAGCCGCTTCGGCCGCCTCTTCCTCAGCACGGGCCACCAACCGAGCACGCAGCATGCGCAACGCGGACTCCTTGTTCTGCAGTTGCGAACGCTCGTTCTGGCAGGAGACCACGATGCCACTGGGAAGGTGGGTGATCCGCACCGCGGAATCGGTCGTGTTCACCCCTTGCCCACCAGGACCCGAAGAACGGTAGACGTCAATGCGCAGGTCCTCGTCGTCAATAGCGACGTCCTCAGCCTCCACGTCAGGCATCACCAGCACTCCAGCAGCCGAGGTGTGCACTCTTCCTTGGGATTCGGTGACCGGGACCCGCTGCACGCGGTGGACGCCGCCTTCAAATTTCAGCACCCCGTAGGGGGCGTTACCCGGGTCGGGATGACCTGAAGCCTTGAACACTGCGGTGATCGACTTGTAGCCGCCCAGATCCGTCTCCTGGGAGTCGAGAACTTCGACCTTCCAGCCTCGCGTCTCGGCATACCTGCAGTACATCCGAAACAGATCCCCGGCAAAGAGAGCCGACTCTTCCCCACCTTCGCCGGATTTGATCTCCACCAAGGCGTCTGCCGAATCGTTGGGGTCTCGCGGCGCCAACAGTTCGGCCAGTTTCTCTTCAATCTGGTCGAGTTCACCGCGCAAACGTTCGGCTTCAGCGGCGAAACCGCTGTCTTCGGCGGCGAGCTCACTGGCCGCGGCCAAATCAGCGCTCAAACGCTCGTGCAGGTGCAGGTTCTTGACGATCGGAGTGAGTTCGGCGTAGCGGCGCCCCACGCGTCGAGCCGCGGCCGGATCCACGTGGATGGCGGGGTCAGCGAGCTTGCGCTCCAGCTCCTCAAACTCTTCGCTGAGGCCTGCTGCCGCTTCAAACATTCGCACTCCCCTGTGACCTGCTGGTGACAATAGCGAACGCCGGGTCCCAGCGAAGGCTGGGACCCGGCGTCGAGAAAGCTACTTGCCCTTCTTGGCGTACCGGCGCTCGAAGCGAGCGACCCGGCCGCCCGTATCAAGAATCTTCTGCTTGCCGGTATAGAACGGGTGGCAGGCGGCGCACACTTCGGCGTGAATCTCGCCGCTCTTGGCCGTGCTGCGGGTGGTGAAGGTGTTACCACAGGTGCAGGTCACCTGGGTCTCCACATAATCGGGGTGGATCCCTTGCTTCATGTCATCTCCTGTTCGCTGTGCCGGGTCGCCGTGGTGATCTGGCCTGGATGAGGCCTACAGCGTGAACCGGCACCGAGGGTCTATTGTTCCTCACCGGCGGGCTCAAAACCAAACCCGTCGGTGAGCCCGATCACTCCGGTCCGGGAGTGGTCTTCGAAATCACCATCAAGAAGTCGCGGTTTGATGGGGTCTTGCGCATCCGGTTGAGCAGCATTTCCAAGCTCTGCTGCGGTTCCTGAGCGCTGAGTACCCGGCGAAGTTTCCAGATGATCGCCAGCTCGTCGCGCCCGAGCAAAAGCTCCTCGCGTCGAGTTCCCGACGCAATCGGGTCGATGGCCGGGAAGATTCGCTTGTCGGCCAGTTCGCGGCGCAAACGAAGCTCCATATTGCCGGTGCCCTTGAACTCCTCGAAGATCACTTCGTCCATCTTCGAGCCGGTCTCGATCAACGCGGTGGCCAGAATGGTCAAGGAACCACCGTCTTCGATATTGCGAGCAGCACCGAAGAACTTCTTGGGCGGATACAGTGCCGCGGAGTCCACACCACCGGAAAGGATTCGGCCCGAGGCGGGGGCGGCCAGGTTGTAAGCACGACCCAGACGAGTGATCCCATCCAAGAGCACCACCACGTCGCGGCCCATCTCGACCAGACGCTTCGCCCGCTCAATGGCCAACTCCGCGATCGTGGTGTGATCGTCGGCCGGACGGTCGAACGTCGAGGCAATCACTTCGCCGGAGGTCGTCCGCTGGAAGTCGGTGACCTCTTCGGGACGTTCATCGACGAGCACCACCATCAGGTGCACCTCTGGATTGTTGACCGTGATCGCGTTCGCGATCGATTGCATCACCAGAGTCTTACCGGCCTTGGGCGGTGAAACGATCAGCCCGCGCTGACCCTTGCCGACCGGAGAAACCAAATCGATGATTCGCCCCGTCATGTTCAGCGGGGTGGTCTCCAAGCGCAACCGCTCCGAGGGATACAACGGCGTCAACTTGTTGAACTCAGGCCGGTCTTTGGCGGCCTCAGGAGGACCTGCGTTGATCGTGTCGATGCGCACCAGCGGGTTGAACTTCTCCCTGCGCTCGCCCTCTTTCGGAGCCCGAATGGCACCAGTGACGATGTCGCCCTTACGCAAGCCCCACTTGCGAACCATCGACAACGAAACGTAGGCATCGTTGGAGCCGGGTAGATAACCCGAGGTTCTCACGAAGGCGTAATTGTCCAAAACGTCGAGAATGCCGGACATCTCGACCAAGACGTCGTCTTCTGTGACGACGGGCTCGGCCTCCATCCGATCCAAGCCGCCCATGCCACCCGGCGTCCGACGTCGATTCTGGCGGTCCCGGTTGCGGCGCCGCCGATTGCGGCGATTCCCGGCTCCGGAAAAGTCGTCGTCGTCACGCCCTGGACCGTTACCGCCACGATTGCCCTGGTCGGCATTGTTGCGCTGGCCGGAATCGTGGTCACCATTGTCGTTACGGCGGTTGCGCTGCCCGGAATCGTGGTCGCCATTGTCGTTGCGCCGGTTGCGTTTGCCGTTGTTCTTGTCACCCGCTTTGAGTGCCTCAAGCCGCGAAGCCACATCATCGGCGCTCTCAGCACCGTTGTCGGCCGGAGCTGCCTTCTGCTCAGTTGCGGGAGCCGGACCTGTCTCAGTCACGGGCTTGGACTCCTTCCGGGAGCCGCTTTGAGCGGACTTGATCGCTTGGATCAGGTCCCCTTTGCGCATAGAACCGGCGCCTTTGACTCCCAAAGAGGTGCCCAGTTGTTTAAGTTGGGGAAGCAACATGCCTTCCAAGCCAGAACGCTGATTTGTCTTTGCGTCCACGGCCTCGACAGTGTCGGTCACGGAGTTCCTTTCGGAAAGAGCGGCTCGCTGGTCAATCCGGGGCGGGCCCGCCCACACTCTGGTTAGAGCAATGTGAAAATGACGTCCAGATCTGAAATGCCAGCCACAACTCTGCGGTGCACTGCTGGGAATTTCTCGGCGAGACTCGGGTGATCCACGCTCGCCCTGCCCGATCTTTGGGACATTTGCGCTACTGGCGCGGCCACAACTCTAGCACCAGGCGGCGCTGAACCCTATTCGGTGCTGACCTCGGGCAATGCCGATGCAAAAGCCCGCGCGAGCGCTGAATAATCCCCCACCACGGGAAACTGCGGGAATTCGGCAATCACATTGGCCGGTGGCCGGAACAGGATCCCCGCCTCAGCCTCGGACAACATCGCCGTGTCGTTGTATGAATCCCCGGTAGCCACCACCCGATAGTTCAGCGAATGCAGTGCCTTCACCGAGGCCCGCTTCGCATCGGGCTGACGCAGCCGATAGCCCACGATTCGGTCGTCCGCCACGTCCAATCGGTGGCACAAAAGGGTCGGAAAACCGAGCTGAGCCATCAAGGGCATACCAAACTCGTAGAAGGTGTCCGACAGAATCAAAACCTGGAAGTCCCGACGAAGCTGATTCAAGAACTCCACTGCCCCAGGCATCGGCCCCAGCGACGCGATCACCTCTTGGATCTGCGACAGACGAATGCCATGGGCGTCCATCACCGAGATCCGATGCTTCATCAATTCGTCGTAGTCGGCAATGTCGCGCGTGGTGAGACGCAACTCTTCGATCCCGGTGGTTTCCGCCACTCCAATCCAGATTTCGGGCACCAGCACGCCCTCAAGATCTAGACAAGCCACATCCATTTCAGGCCCCCTCAACATGCATCAATGAAATCCCGGCGCGTACTTCGGCCATCTTGTCCAACTCGGCGATCGCGGCGGCCATGTGCGAGCTCTGAGCCACGTGCGTCATGACACCTAGCCGTGCCCATTCCCCCGAGCTCTCCTGACGCACCGCTTGGAGCGACACCCCGTGGCGGGCGAAGGTTGCCGCGACCGAGGCCAGCACGCCCGGAAGGTCGTTGACCACCATGGCCGCGTAGTAACGGGACGTCGCAGCACCGGCAGGGGTGATGCCTCGTCCGGAGTAGACCGACTCCCCCGGTCCGCGGCTATTTCGAACTCGGTTGCGGGCCGCAGTAACCAAATCACCCAGCACCGCAGAAGCCGTCGGCGAACCGCCGGCTCCTGGCCCCATAAACATCAGTCGCCCCGCATTGCGCGACTCGATCACGATGGCGTTGTACGCACCCGGGATGCTCGCCAGAGGATGAGCCAGAGGAACCATCGTCGGATGAACACCCACCGCGATCGATCCGTCCGGACTCAGTACGCAGCGAGCCAACAGCTTCACCACGCAGCCCATCTCCTCGGCGGCCTCGACATCCTCTGAGGTCACCGAGGTAATCCCCTGGCAGGCCACATCGGACATGCTCACTCGCGAATGGAAAGCCAAGCTCGCCAACAAAGCCGCCTTCGCCGCGGCGTCGTGACCTTCAACATCGGCGGTGGGGTCCGCCTCGGCGAACCCCAAACGCTGTGCGTCAGCCAAGGCATCAGAGAAATCCGCCTTATCCGTGTGCATCTTGTCCAAGATGTAGTTCGTCGTGCCATTGACGATGCCCATCACCGCAGTCACTTCGTCGCCCACCAACGATTCACGCAGCGGGCGAACAATCGGGATCGCACCAGCCACCGCGGCTTCGTAGTAGACGTCGACACCGGCCGCTTCCGCAGCCGAATAGATGGTCGGGCCGTCCTGAGCCAGTAACGCCTTATTGGCGGTCACGACTGAGGCACCCGACGCAATCGCGGCCAAGATCAGTTCGCGCGCGGGCTCGACCCCGCCAACAAGTTCAACCACCAGATCAACGTCGCCCCGCGTAACCAGACCCAACGCATCAGTCGTAAAGAGGGCCGGATCAATACCGGGCCGGTCCCGGCCAAGATCGCGCACCGCGATCCCCACCAATTCCAGTGGACGCCCCACCCGGGCCCTGAGGTCGTCGGCCTGCTCAATCAGAAGTCGGGCGACTTGGGAACCGACGACACCAGCTCCCAAAAGTGCCACCTTAAGCGGCGTTGAGTTTCCCATCTCATTCCTCCCCATTGAGTCCGGCGTCCAAAGCCAGCACGTCGTCCAATGTCTCCCGCCGCACGACGGTGCGCAACTCACCATGACGCACCGATACCACCGGCGGGCGCGGAGTGTGGTTGTAGTTGCTCGCCATCGAACGGCTGTACGCACCCGAAGCGGGCACGGCCAAAAGATCACCGACGCGCACATCCGCAGGCAGGAACTCATCGCGGACCAGAATGTCGCCCCCCTCGCAATGGACGCCCACCACGCGGGAGGCCACGGCTTCAGCCTCCGAGTTCCGATCAGCCAGCGCCGCGGAATACTCCGCGGCATAAAGGGCGGGACGCACGTTGTCGCTCATGCCCCCATCCACCGAAATGTAGCGGCGGGTCAGTCCATTACCGATGTCGACCGGCTTGACCGTTCCCACGCGGTAGATCGCGGTCCCTGCTGGGCCAACAATGGCGCGTCCGGGTTCAACAGACACCCGAGGAATGTCCAGGTCGTAGGCGCGACACTCATGGGCCACGATGGCGCGCAGATCGTTGGCCAGCTGCTGAGCGGTCGCCGGGTCGTCTTGCCGGGTATAGGCAATCCCAAAACCTCCACCAAGATCGAGTTCGGGCAAGTCTTGCGCCACAGCCTCTTTGAATTGGGCAAACAGCTTGAGCGTGCGACGGGCGGCCACTTCGAAACCATGCGTGTCGAAGATCTGGCTGCCGATATGAGAGTGGACGCCGAGCAGTTGCAGCCGCGGGCTGTGATGGCAACGGAAAAGCCCCACGAGGGCTTGACCGGACGCGATCGAGAATCCGAACTTCTGGTCTTCATGGGCGGTGGCGATGTACTCGTGAGTGTGCGCCTCCACACCGGTCGTAACCCGAACCATCACCTTGGCCGTGGTGTCGAGTTCTTCACACAAGCGCTCCAGTCGACTGATTTCGTCGGTCGAATCAACGATGATTCGTCCCACGCCGCTGGTCAGGGCCAGCCGGAGCTCGTCCTCTGATTTGTTGTTGCCATGGTGGCCGATCCGTGCCGGGTCGAATCCGGCGCGCAGGGCAACGGTGAGTTCGCCCATGCTGCATACGTCGAGATGAAGCCCTGATTCTTCAACCCAATGCGCGATGGTGCCACTGAGAAATGCCTTACCTGCGTAGTACACCGTCCACCCGTCGAAGGCCTCGCGCCATTCTTCGGCTCGGGCCCGAAAGTCCCCCTCATCGAGCACATAGACCGGGGTTCCCACGCGCTCGGCAATCTCGGCCACCGTGAGTCCGCCGATGTGCATCATCCCGGAGTCGTCACGCTCGGTGGTCTTGCTCCACAACTTCGGCGCGAGCTCGTTCACATCACTGGGCCGGGTCAGCCACACGGGAGCCGGAGAGGTGGCTTCGGCGTGAATCTCGCCAGCCACATGCATATGGGTCATGGACGCAACTCTGCCAGACCACGCCTGAGCCGGGCACGCTGACGTGTGCAATGGACGATGACGCCTCTGCTGCCATTCGCCCCGCGAACCGAGCAAGCCAGTTTTTGCTAGAGTGCCGTTCGGCCCGCTCGCCGGACCGGGCCCCCGTAGCTCAGGGGATAGAGCACCGCCCTCCGGAGGCGGGAGCGCAGGTTCGAATCCTGCCGGGGGCGCCATCCAACATTCGGTCCGTTTTCGGACCCCGGGCACTCTTCTCTTTCCTCAGCCAGCGAGTTCGGGTCGTGTGCCTCTGGCCTGCGGCGGCTTTCACCCCGGCCCACGAAACATCCAGAACCGACGACCCCTCGATCTCAAGGTGACGTCGCTGCGCTTTGCCTGAACAAACACCCATTAGC
>CAYWIN010000070.1:0-9183 GCA_964458365.1 uncultured Propionibacteriaceae bacterium | reverse complement strand
TGAGGCCCCGGGTGCCATCGACGAGCGGCACATGAACGGTGACAATGTCGGCCCGCTTCAAGATGGCGTCGAGTTTGGTAACCCGCTCCACCTTCGCGGAAAGATCCCACGCGTTTTCGACGGTAATGGCCGGGTCGTAGCCCATCACCTTCATGCCCAGATCGACAGCGGCGTTAGCCACCTGGACACCGATCGCGCCGAGACCGACCACGGCCAGGGTTCGACCAGGCAATTCGAAGCCGACGAACTGCTTCTTTCCGGCCTCGACGGCCTTGTCCATGCTCGGTGCGTCGCCGTCGAGGCGATGGGCGAAGGCTGCGGCCGGGATGATGTTGCGTGCTGCCAGGAAAATGGCGGCGACAACGAGTTCCTTGACGGCATTGGCGTTGGCGCCCGGTGTATTGAATACCGGGATGCCTTTGGCGCTGTATTCAGCGATCGGAATGTTGTTTGTCCCGGCGCCGGCACGCGCAACGGCAAGGACAGAGGCGGGAATCTCCACACCGTGCAGGCTTGCCGAACGCAGCAGCAGCGCGTCGGGATTGTCAACGTCATTGCCCACCACGAAGTCAGCTTCGGGTAGGCGGTTGAGGCCCACCTTGCTGATGGCGTTGAGCGTCTTGATCTGAAAAGTCATGGTCTTCCTCACCCGTTACGGCGTTCAAATTCGGTCATAAAGTCGATCAGGGCATTGACCCCGTCGATGGGCATGGCGTTGTAGATGCTGGCGCGCATTCCGCCCACCGAGCGGTGCCCGGCGAGGTTCGTCAGGCCCGCCGCAGTTGCTTCAGCCACAAAGGTCTTGTCGAGCTCGGCATTGGCTTGAAGGAAAGGAACGTTCATCCAGGAACGCGAATCCTTGGCCACCGGGTTGCGGTAGTAGTCGCTGGAGTCGATGTAGCCATAGAGAGCACTGGCCTTGGCGCTGTTGCGCGCGGCCATTCCATCCAAACCACCATTCTGGTCGATCCACTTCAAGATCAGTCCCAGCAAGTAGATGCCAAATGTGGGGGGAGTGTTCAGCATTGAGTCGGCGTCAGCCATGGCCTGGTAGTTCCAGATCGACGGCGTCCCCGGGCGCGCGTGACCCAACAGGTCCTCGCGAACGATGGCGACACACAGACCGGAGGGGCCCATGTTCTTCTGGGCGCCGGCGTAAATGATGCCGAAACGACTCACATCGATCGGGCGCGACAGGATGGTCGAGCTCATGTCCGCCACCAATGGCACCGAACCGGTGTCGGGGATGTAGCTGAACTCGACGCCGCCGATGGTTTCGTTCGGGGTGTAGTGCAGGTAAGCGGCCGCAGGGTCGACCACGAAACTGCCTTCGGTCGGCGCACTGGTGTAGTTGCTTTCGGCTTGGTCGGCAATCACGGAGACATCAAGCTGTTGAGCTTTGGCCGCCTTGATGGCTTTTGCCGACCATTGCCCGCTATTGATGAAGTTCACCGCAGCGCCGACCGGCGCGAGGTTCATCGGGATGGCATCGAACTGCCCGGAGGCTCCTCCTTGAAGGAACAACACCCGGTATCCGTCGGGAATGCTCATGACCTTGCGCAGCAGGGCTTCAGTCTCGGCGGCGCAGGCAACGAATTCCTTACTGCGATGCGACACCTCGAGCACGGACATTCCCAGGCCTTCCCAATCAGTGAGTTCAGACTGGGCGATGCTCAGCGCGTCGAGCGGGAGCATGGCGGGACCGGCAGAGAAGTTGTATACACGCATGCTCCATTGTCTCAGGTCGGCGGAGTGATTTGCGTCACGGGCTCGGCTGTGAAACAGCAGCCGGATCGGTTCGGTTGCGAAACGCCGGGACGTTGCGTCCGGTCCTGGCGTCTCGATGCCAAAATGGCAGCACATAACGAGCAGGAGCACCATGACGTCAACCCACACCCCTCCGCCGGACGGCGTCGCCCCTCGACGGGTTCTGGTCGTCGAAGATGAGCCCTTGATTCGATCGTTGACCATCTCCTTGCTTGATAGCGCGGGATTCATTGCGCATGGCGTCGCAAACGCCTCCGACGGAATCTCCGGTCTGCGAGATTTTGACCCCGATGCCTTGGTTGTAGATCTCGATCTGGGGGAGGGTCCAGGGGGCGCGGAAGTTCTGGCATACGCCGAGCGGTACGCACCATGGGTGGCCCTGATGGTGTTGACCAACGCCCCGTCTCCTGAGGTTGCTGGCGTGGATGCCCGCCTGATTCCTGCCCGCGCCGCCTATGTGCACAAGCGCTCGTTGGCTGAAGCTGATGTCTTGATAGACATCCTGGAAGGGGTGCTGCGTGACCAAGAGCCCCGCCGGGACGACGCGGCGAAAGATGGGCCGCTGAGTTCTTTGAGTCGCGATCAGCTTGAAGTGCTTCGATTGATTGCTTCGGGACTGTCGAATGCAGAAATCGCGGCGCGACGGGGCACCACCAGTCACGGAGTCGAACAGATCGTGCAACGTCTGATTCAGCGCCTGCGAATCGAGAAGGGCTCGACGATCAATCCGCGTGTTCAGCTCGCAAAGATCTACTACGCGCACGGTCCGAACCCGACGTGATCAACCCTCTGGAGCGCATTGGGCCGAAGGCGCTCTTCGGCACCTTTCGTTCCGCCTTCTGGGCCGAACCGGTCGGCTGGGCGGCCGTTCTCTTTCCGTTGCCCTGGTTCCTGCTTGTGCAGACCTACTTTGCGGTCAATCACGGCGTCGACCCGGTCAAAGCGGTGGGTGCCTCCGCGCTGGCCTTGGTCGCGCAAGTCGCGGTCGTTGTTCCGGCCGTATGGGGTCTGGTGCCACCGATCAGTCGGCGCTTGGGTTTGCGCGGTGCGCTGATCATTCAGCTTTCGTCGTTTGCGGTGGCAGGAATGGTTCGGGCGGCAATCATGGTGTCGGTTGTTCCTGAATCTCCGGGGACGGAGTCGAACTGGGTCCTGTGGGGGTGGCTGGCTTTTGCCTGGGCGGTCAGCACCATGATTTGGATGAGTGCGACCGCGATGCTGGCCGACTGGGCTCACCTCGTTCGTGAGCAACGTCTCGAACTGGAAGGCGAGTACGCCCGCCAGGTGCTGGCCAGGGATGAGGACGCGCGCGCTCTTGTTGAAGCTAGTGGGCAACTTGCAGCCGTTCGGGCATCCACCCATCAAGCATTGGATGATATTTCTGATCGCCTCCATCCGGGAATGTCCTTGACCGAACTGGGCGAGACGGTGACCGTCATCGACGATGTGGTTGCCTCCATGGTGCGTCCCACCAGCCATACGCTCGCCGCGATGCCCGGTCAGATCGACCTACCCGCCGTGGAGCCGCTGTGGCAAGGGTGGCGAAAGGTCTTCCCCGCGCTGATCGTCAGCTGGCCCTCTGCTCGGCCATTTCAACCCGCTTTGGTGGGGTCGTTGTGTTTCCCGATGGTGTTGGCCAGCGAGTTTGCGCAGCCGCCGCATGCCTTGGGGGCAAATAGCCTGCTTGCCCTCGGGGTTCTGCTCATCCAAGTGCTGGCGTTGACCGCCGCTGACCGGTACCTGGCGCCGCGGTTGCGGGAGATGGAACCCCGCACGGCCGTGGGTGTCGTGTTCTCGGCTTATCTCGTGCTCTACTTCTTCGGACTGAGCGCCTTAGCTTGGGGATCTGAACTGACGCCGGGGATCCCGTTGGATGCCTTCTTAGTGCCCCCGATGCTGTCGACGATCGCCGGCTGGATGGCTGCCTTTGGCAAGATCCGCGCCGAGGAGAGCATCGCGGCCCGAGCGCTGATTCAGCACACTGATTGGGAAATTCGACGCACCCGCCAGCGTCTGTGGGCGCAGCGGCGACGGTTGGCGATGGCGCTGCACGGTCGCGTTCAGGCGAACCTGACCGCGGCTGGGCTGATGCTCGCTGCTGCTCGTGACCGTGCTGCCGCCAGCGGGGAAACGCTTTCCGCTGCGGAAATCGGCCGGATTCAAGAGACGTTGAAACTCGCCAATCTCACCGATCAGGGCTCGGTCAGCCCACCGGCCGAACGGCTAGCCACCGTCACGTCGGTGTGGGCAGGTGTGCTCGCCGTGGCTTTGGATTTGCGTCCAGACGGCGAGCGACTGATGCGAGGTAACCCTGATCTGGCTGACGCCTGTATTGAAGTACTTCGTGAGGTCTTGTTGAACGCAGTCCGCCATTCCGGAGCAACCGAGGCTGAGGTGGTCGTGGCAGCACAGAGTGAAACGCTGCTGTGCTTGAGAGTGGCCGAGATGGCCGCCACCCGCGAACCCCTGGGGCCGATCGGTGGACCAGGACTGGGCCGTTCGTTAATGCACTCGCTGGCCGTCGATTGGGCCGAGACCGATAGCGAAGATGGGCGAATCACCGTCGCAATGCTCGCGGCAGGCGTCGGCGATTTTGTGCCGGCCCAGGCCAGTGCCAGATTGGGGAACCTGGCTGGGCTGAGCTGAACGTGCTGCCACAATGAAGCGGTGAACAAGCTCGATCCTGGTCTCGAAGCACGACTGAAACTCAACGATGCCGGTCTTGTACCGGTGGTGGTCCAAGAGGCATCTACCGGCGCGGTCCTGATGCTGGCCTGGATGAACACTGAGGCCCTCGCGCTGACGCTTGCCACCGGACAGGCGACCTATTTCTCGCGCAGCCGCCAGCAACTGTGGGTGAAGGGCGAAACCAGTGGCAATAGGCAGGCCGTGAGGGAAGTACGTCTGGACTGCGACGGCGACACAATCTTGCTCACCGTGGACCAGACCGGTCCGGCGTGCCACACCGGCACGCATACCTGTTTCGATGCAGGCAAGCTGTGGGGAGACGAGCAGTGAAGGTTGAGTACGAGCCGAGTCTGAGCGGCTTTCTCTCCCAGGGATCATTGGGACGTGTCGTGAGCGTTCACACCCGCATCGGCGCAGACGATCTGACCGCGGTCGGTTTGTATCGGCGACTGTGCGCCGAGCGTTCGAATACCTTTTTGTTGGAGTCGGCCGAGGCTGGTGCCTGGGCTCGGTACTCATTTGTCGGGGTGAACGCGGCGGCCACTTTGACCGAACGCGACGGACAGGCGGCCTGGCTTTGGCGCGATCGTGCGATCGAAGGTCTGTCGAACGATCCGGATCCACTGGCGGTGCTCGCGGACACATTGCAGCGTTTGCACACTCCGCGTGACGGGAATTTGCCACCGTTCGTCTCGGGAATGGTGGGGTTTCTGAGTTACGACATCGCCCGCCGTTTGGAAAAGATCGGCGTCGGGAACCCAGACGACATGGCATTGCCCGAGCTGATGATGATGCTGGTTACCGACCTTGCGGTCTTCGACCACCATCTGGGGGAAGTGTGGCTGATTGCCAACGCGATCAATTTCGATGATTCGGGCGCGCGCATTACTGAGGCCTATACCGAAGCTTGCGCCCGCATCGATCAGATGGTGGCTGCTCTGGCCCAGCCGGTCGCCCCTCTGTTGGACATACGCAAAGACGGCGAACTGGCCGAAGTTCGCCGACAGCGTTCATCGGAGGAGTACCAGGCTGCGGTGTCTGCCGCGGTGGAGGAGATTCGCGCCGGTGAGGCCTTTCAGATTGTGCCGAGCCAGCGGTTCGAGGTCGACTGCACGGCAGACCCTTTGGACGTCTATCGGGTCTTGCGTCGCAGCAACCCCAGCCCCTACCTGTACCTCTTTCGTTTTGACGGTTTTTCGATCGTCGGCGCCAGCCCGGAAGCTCTGGTGACGGTCACCGGTGGACGGGCGACCACCCATCCGATTGCGGGAACCCGCCCTCGTGGCGTGGATCCCGAGCATGATGCGGCCTTGGAGGAGGAACTGCTCAACGATCCGAAAGAGGCCGCTGAGCACGTGATGCTGGTCGATTTGGGACGAAATGACCTGGGGCGCGTCTGCCAGCCTGGATCGGTGTCGGTGGCGGAGTTCATGAAGGTTCATCGATATAGCAAGGTGATGCATTTGGAGGCGGCCGTTACCGGTGAGCTCCGCCCCGACCGAACCGCCCTTGAGGCCACGTTGAGTTGTTTTCCGGCCGGGACTCTGAGCGGCGCGCCCAAAGTTCGCGCGATGCAGATCATCGATCGGCTTGAGGTGGCCCGGCGAGGTCTGTATGGGGGAGTGGTTGGCTACTTTGATTTTGCTGGCGATGCGGACACCGCGATCGCCATTCGCACTGCGGTGATCAAGAACGGAGTTGGCTACGTTCAGGCCGGTGCGGGAGTGGTCGCGGATTCGGTGCCGGTGGCCGAGGATGCCGAAGCACAGAACAAAGCTGCGGCAGTACTGTCCGCAATCCAACTGGCGAACAACATCGAGCCGGTCAGTCAGTCCTGATTGGTGACTCGTCCACAGTTCGCTGAAAGGATCGTTGTCCTAGCCAAGTGACGTTTCAAACGGTAAAACCCCTAGTACGAACGATGTTCACGTTACATCGTCTTTAGGATTTCTTTGGCTTCTCGACTAGCCTAATGCGGTCAAGGGGGCCAATATTGGTACCCAATGGGGGACTTCAGTCGGTATCGGGGGCGATGATGATTGAAAGCGCTGAACGTCCGGTGCGCGCAGCACGGGCGTATATGGAAAAGACTTCTGTGGCGACGATAGTGGCGCGCGCAATGCTGGCACTTGCTGCCCTCGCTGGGGCGATTTCGCTGGCATCTGGCCCAAACTGGACGCTGCTTTGGGGCGCACTCGTTCTGACCGTTCTCGCTGTAGCCACCGGATCTGTTTTGCGTCGTCTGGGGTACGGTCAGTCTCGATGACTGTTCTGGACGAGATTCTCGCCGGGGTTGTCGAGGATCTTGCCAAACGCGAGAGCCAGACACCGCTGGCTGAACTACAAGACTTGTGCCCACACATCGCCCCTGCACGGGCAGCGATTCCCGGATTGCGGGCGCCGGGGCTGTCGGTAATCGCCGAAGTGAAGCGTTCCAGCCCCAGCAAGGGCGCGTTGGCAACCATTCCTGATCCTGCGGCGCTGGCCCGGTCGTATCAGAGCGGGGGTGCGGCCGCGATTTCTGTGCTGACAGAAGCTCGCCGATTTGGCGGATCTCTGGCTGATCTCATCGAGGTGCGCGCCGCGGTAGATGCGCCGATCCTGCGCAAGGATTTCATCGTTTCGGACTATCAAGTGTGGGAAGCGCGCGCTGCGGGCGCCGACCTGGTGCTGCTGATCGTCGCCGCACTGAGTTCTCCCCGATTGGTTGAGCTGCTGGCTCTGGTTGAGGAGCTGGGGATGACGGCCTTGGTCGAAGCCCATACACCCGACGAAGTCCGGCAGGCCCTGGACGCTGGCGCACAAGTCGTTGGCGTCAACAACCGCAATCTCAAGACCTTGGCCGTCGATTTGGCCAATGTGGAAGCAATGGCGCATCTCATTGGGACGCAGGCAGTCACGGTGGCGGAGTCCGGGATCCTTTCCACCGACGATGCGGCCCGAATGCGTGCCGCCGGAGCAGATGCCATCTTGGTAGGCGAACTGCTGGTTCGGCATGCTGATCCGGCGCGAGCGGTGGCCGAGTTGCGAACACTGGTCTAGGACTGCACCCAATCTGTGAGTGAATAGCCTGGTGAGTTCTCTGCAGCTGCCCGACGAGACGGGCCATTTCGACAATCTAGGCGGGCGCTATGTCCCCGAGGCGCTCGTCGGCGCCCTGGATCAACTCAGCGCCGAATATGAAGCCGCACAGATCGATCCGGACTTTTGGGCCGAGCTCAACCGTCTGCGTGTGGAGTACTCCGGCCGTCCAACACCGCTGACCGATGTGCCACGCTTTGCGGCGCATTGTGGAAATGCGCAGGTCCTGCTGAAGCGTGAAGATCTAAACCACACCGGATCACACAAGATCAACAATGTGCTGGGCCAAGCACTGTTGGCTCGCAGAATGGGCAAAAAGCGGCTGATCGCCGAGACCGGTGCGGGTCAGCACGGGGTGGCCACGGCTACGGCCGCCGCATTGCTCGGAATGGAATGTCGGGTCTACATGGGCAAGGTCGACACTGATCGGCAATCGCTCAATGTGGCACGCATGCAGCTTTTGGGTGCGGAGGTGGTTGCGGTCGAATCCGGCAGCCAAACGCTCAAAGATGCGATGAACGAGGCGATGCGTGACTGGGTTGCCAGCGTCGAGCACACCCATTACCTGATCGGGACGGTGGCCGGACCGCACCCATTTCCGCTGATTGTGCGTGAGTTTCAGCGAGTGATTAGCACCGAGATTCGCCAGCAGGTCGCCGAAAGATTCGGGAAGCTTCCCGATGCGGTGGCAGCCTGCGTGGGCGGTGGCTCGAACGCGTTGGGTACTTTCGCCGACTTCATCGACATTCCCGAGGTTGCCTTGTATGGCTTTGAGGCCGGTGGTGATGGTGTGGAGACGGGACGACACGCCGCTTCGATTGCCGGTGGGTCATTGGGTGTCCTTCATGGAACACGAACCTTCATCCTGCAGGATGCTGATGGCCAGACCATTGATTCTCATTCGATCTCGGCCGGTCTGGACTATCCCGGTGTCGGCCCGGAACATGCCTGGCTTGCTACGCACGGACGCGCAACCTATGAACCGGTGACCGACGCGGAAGCTATGGAGGCTTTTGCGTTGCTGTGTCGGACCGAAGGCATCATGCCGGCTATCGAGTCCGCCCATGCCCTTGCGGGCGTGATCCGCCTAGGGCAGCGCATCGCCGCGGAGGATCCGGATGCTCGTCCCCTGATCGTGGTGTGCCTTTCTGGACGAGGAGACAAGGACGTCGATACGGCGATTAGCTATTTCGGGCTGCCTGGTCACCCCGATTTGTATACCGGAGGGATGTCATGACAGTGGTGAGTTCTGCGGCGGCATTTCGCGCCGCGAAAGCCGAGGGTCGAGGTGCCCTCGTCGGTTACCTTCCGGTGGGCTACCCAGACGTCCCCGGCTCGCTGGACGCGTTACGCGCCCTGTGTGGCGAGGAAGGACGCCCTGGCGTTGACCTGATCGAGGTGGGGATGCCGTATTCCGACCCGGTCATGGACGGGCCGGTGATTCAACGGGCCGGAACGCGGGCATTGGAACGCGGTGTGCGTACCCGAGACGTCTTCGCCGCCGTGGAAGCCATCCGAAGCCTGGGCAAGCCCGCGGTCGTCATGACTTACTGGAACCTGATCGAGCACTACGGGGTTGACGCTTTTGCGCGGGATCTGGCCAATGCCGGCGGTTCGGGCCTGGTCACCCCGGATCTGGTGCCTGAC
>CAYWIN010000069.1:0-9231 GCA_964458365.1 uncultured Propionibacteriaceae bacterium | reverse complement strand
CGTCGATGAGGCCATTGGTGAGGGCGTCGGGAACGGCGGCGATGATGATCAGGTCACGCAGCCGCCGCAGCAGATCTTCGGCGAAACGTCGTGGATCGTGGCCGGTTTCGATCACTTTGTCGATGGCGGTGAATACCCCTTGGGCATCTGAAGCGGCGAATGCGGAAACGATTTCGTCGAGCAACGCATCGGGGGTGTAGCCCAAAAGTGCGGTGGCCTGACGGTAGGTGACTCCGTCGCTGCCAGCCCCGCCGAGCAGCTGGTCGAGTACCGAAAGCGAGTCCCGCACGGAGCCAGCTCCGGCTCGTACGACCAAAGGCAACACGGTGGGTTCGACCGCAATGCCCTCGGCTTCACATAGTTCGGCCAAGTAGGCCGACAGGGTGCGCGGAGGTACCAGACGGAAGGGATAGTGGTGAGTTCGGGATCGGATTGTGCCCAGCACCTTGTCGGGCTCGGTGGTGGCGAAAATGAATTTCACGTGGGGCGGAGGCTCTTCGACCACCTTGAGCAGAGCATTGAAGCCCTCTTTGGTGACCATGTGGGCCTCATCAATGATGTAGACCTTGTACCGGCTATGGACCGGGGCGAAAAATGCTCGTTCGCGAAGATCACGGGCTTCGTTGACACCACCATGTGAGGCGGCATCAATCTCGATCACGTCGATGCTTCCGGTACCGCCGCGCGCCAAGTCGCGGCAGGACTGGCACACCCCGCACGGGGTTGGGGTGGGCCCTTCGGCGCAGTTCAAACAGCGAGCCAGGATTCGAGCACTGGTGGTCTTGCCACAGCCGCGCGGTCCCGAGAAAAGGTAGGCGTGATTCACCCGGTTGTTGGTCAGGGCCCGCTGAAGGGGCTCGGTGACATGGTCTTGGCCGATGACTTCGGAAAAAGTGTCGGGACGATAGCGCCGGTATAGCGCCAGTGGTGTCTCCGGTCGGTCAATGTCAACAGCTGGCTCACGGCGGGCGTCGACAGCGTCCATCAGGGCGGACGTCACGAGAGGGTCTGGATCGGCAGACGGCGTGATCGGATCGGCTTCGCCTTCGCCGAAGAGGTCCGGGCCGTCTTGGGGATCCTGCTCCTGAGACTCGAAAAGATCGTCGTCTTGGTCGTCCACGGTTGAACCCTAACGGTAACCACCGACAGCTGTCCGCACGGTGAAAATGCAACGGCCCCCGCGCACCCAGCAGAGCTCACTTACCCTTGCTGTCTTCCGACCCTGGGGGAGTTGGGCGAGGTGCCGCCGCGCGGGGAACCGAAAGGAAGTCTAGTTGGCTTACCTTCCCGGTGCGAACCGGGCCCGAATCGGCATTTGGGTCTTCTTTGGCTTATTCTCAGGTTTCGTGGGTCAACCTATGCGTCGTGCCGCCCAAACCACACCTGAGGCGGTTTGGCAGATCGAGCAGCGCGGGCTGGAAGCCGTGCCCGACAACGAACGTCAGGCGACTCCGACTGATCTTGCCTGGAACTGGGGCGCCGCCAATGTGGGCATCTTCGCTGCCACCGCGATCAGCGTGGTCCTGGTGTCTCGGGGACTCAACATCTGGCAGGTCGTTCTCGCCGCCGTGTTGGGGGCGGCAGGCACCTACGTCTTCGTCGCGATCGTGGGTATCGCTGGCTCGCGGACGGGCACTCCGACGATGGTGGCTTCGCGAGCGACTTTTGGGGTTCGGGGAAATCTCATCCCGACCGCATTCTCTTGGTTGGTCTTAGCCGGCACGGAAGTAGTGATGTGTACAACGGCGACGGCGGCAGTATCTGAAGTCGTGCAGGGCTTTGGCCTTCCTTCGGGTTTGTGGCTCACCATCCCGGTGTCGTTGCTGCTGGTGGCAGGTGCCGCCGCTATCGCCTATTTCGGGCATGGAACCATCATGGTGTTGCAGAAATGGCTGGGTTGGATCCTGGGGGGTCTGGCTCTGTTGCTGTGCGTGGTGGCCTTGTTCAACACCGACTGGCCTGCGGCTATGTCGGCTCCGCCGGGGAGCCTTGCCTCGCTGATGTCAGGCATCGGATGGGTGGCTGCCAGTGCGGGTGTCATGTGGTTTTCCACCGGTGCGGACTACAGCAGGTACCTCCCGCGTTCGGAGCCGAAACGCAACATTTTCGGGGCCACGTTGATCGGTTCGGGAGTGCCTTTGGTGGTCTTTGTCAGCCTCGGGGCGGTGATCGCACTAGGTAATACTCGCGCTTTTGGTGGCTCTGCCGCCGGGATGGGCTTGGCATTACCGGACTGGCTTCAGCCTGCCTATCTGGTCGTGGTGATCGTCGGAATGCTGACCGCAGCCGACCTTGCGATGTACTCCTCGGGCCTGAGTTTGCAGACCCTGGGGGTGCGGCTCTCTCGACCGAAGGCATCTTTGGTCAACTCCGGCGTCGTCGCTGTGGTGGCTGTCATTGTGATGGTGATGGGATACCTGACCGGTGCTCAAGGCCCGTTGGCTTTTGAAGCCATGATCACTGTGTTTCAGCTGCCTTTGGTTGCCTGGGTGGGCATCTTTGGCCTGGATGTTCTGCTCCGGCCCAGCACTTTTGATGTCGATGTGAATGATGTGAGCTCGGGCGGTCGAGTCTGGTTTCACCGGGGATTCCATTGGCCAGCGGTCGGATCGTGGCTGTTCGGGATCGTGATCGGACTGTTGTGGACGACCGTCGGTGTGGGCCCATCGACCTGGTTCAGCGGACCATTGGCGGGCACGTGGATTGGCCAAAACTCTCTGGGTTGGCTGGTTGGCGGAATCGCCGCTACGGCGGCCTATTGGGTCTTGGGTCCCCTGATCGACGACCGCCGTTCCGCCGCCTGATCGAGGTTTGCTTGCGGATTTGTCCGCTCAAGACCGTCGACAAGTGGGGGCTAGTGCTCGACCGCTTTCACGGGTATCCTCTAGCGCCAGCGAGGCCTCGATCACAGTCAACCGGGCAAATCCCCGAATCTGACGCTGAACCACTCGGATACGACCACCTATGAATCCGAAAAAACGATCGACGAATCACTTTCAGTGAGTTCGTTGGCCCGACCACCATGATGCGTGCTGTCAGCTGTACGAGGATGATTCTTCGTCGACGCTGGCAGCCGCTGCTTTATAGGTTGATACTGGCCGAAACGTTGACAGGAGAATCCATGACTGCGCTAGTCACCCCGCCAGCCACTGGCGAGGAAGCCGGCACCAAGCCGTCTGCCTCAAATACGACCGCGACCTGGTCGTGTGTGGATGGCAATGAGGCCGCTGCATCCGTTGCTCACCGTTTGAGTGATGTGTGCGCGATCTACCCGATCACCCCGGCTTCGCCGATGGGTGAGCTTGCGGATGTCTGGAGTGCGAAGGGCCAGCGCAATGTGTGGGGCCAAGTGCCGCGCATCATTGAGATGCAGTCCGAAGCGGGCGCCGCCGGAACGTTGCACGGCGCGATTCAAGCGGGCTCGTTGGGTAGCACCTTCACCAGCTCCCAGGGTCTGCTGCTGATGCTTCCAAATATGTACAAGATTGCCGGTGAACTGACTCCCGCCGTGCTGCATGTGGCGGCCCGGGCCGTGGCCACCCACGCGCTGAGCATTTTCGGCGACCACTCCGATGTGATGGCCGCGCGGGTGACGGGCTGGTCGATCTTGGCTGCGAACGGGGTTCAAGAGGCTCACGACATGGCTGCGGTGGCGCACGCGGCAACGTTGGAGTCTCGGGTTCCCTTCCTACATTTCTTCGATGGCTTCCGCACCAGCCATGAGGTCAATCGGATTCAGATCCTGACCGACGATCAGTTGCGGTCGCTGGTCAGCGATGAGGCGGTCTTGGCACACCGAGCCCGTGCCATGCAGCCCAACGCACCGGTTCTGCGCGGCACTGCGCAGAACCCCGACGTGTTCTTCCAAGGGCGCGAAGCGGGCAACCTCTTCTATGACGCCGTGCCGGGGATTGTTTCGGCGACCTTCGAGAAGTTCGCCGAGCTGACCGGGCGCCGCTATGACCTCGTGGAGTATTACGGCGCTCCCGATGCCGAACGCGTCATCGTGATCATGGGTTCAGGAACGGACACGGTTCGCAGCACGGTTGAGCACCTCACCGCCAGCGGCGAGAAGGTTGGCGTGGTGGTCGTGCGGCTGTACCGGCCATTCCCGGCCGAGGCGTTCGTTGCCGCGATTCCCGAAACCGTCAAGGCTGTGGCGGTGCTTGACCGGGTCAAGGAGGCTGGCTCGCAAGGAGAGCCCCTCTTCCTGGACACGGTTGCCGCTCTGGCCGACTACCGTCCGGGAGGTCCGCGGGTTATCGGTGGACGCTATGGCCTGGGCTCCAAAGAATTCACCCCGCGTGACGTGGCGGCGGTGTACAACGAGCTGGGCGCCGTGGTGGCTGGCGAGTCCGTTCGTCGCCGGTTCACCGTGGGCATTGTCGACGATGTCACGCACCTCAGCCTGTCCACCGATGCCTCCTTCACCTTGCCGACGCGGGCGCGCCAAGCGGTCTTCTACGGCCTGGGTTCGGATGGCACCGTGGGTGCGAACAAGAACTCAGTGAAGCTGATCGGTGAACACACCGATCTCTTCTCCCAGGGCTACTTCGTTTACGACTCCAAGAAATCCGGGTCGACCACGGTTTCGCATCTGCGCTTTGGTCCCGACCCGATCGACGAGCCGTACCTGATCGAGCAGGCCGACTTTGTTGCCGTGCACCAATTTGGGTTGCTCAGCCAGCTGCCGGTGCTCGACATCGCCAAGCCGGGGGCAACAGTCTTGTTGGCTGCCCCCTACGCCGCTGATGAACTGTGGGAGCATCTGCCGGCCAATGTGCAATTGGCGATCATCAACAAGGGCCTGAAGGTTTACACCATCGACGCCCTCACGGTGGCGCGTGCGGCGGGCCTGGGCAAGCGCGTCAACACGGTGATGCAGGCCTGCTTCTTTGGGCTCGCTGAGGTTCTGCCGGTCGAAGAGGCGCTGGCGCTGGCCAAGGAGAGTGCGGCTAAGACCTACGCCAAGCGAGGTACGGCGGTCGTGGAGGCCAATATTGCGGCCATCGATTCGGCGATCGCGGCGTTGTCCGAAGTGAAGGTTGGCCCGGCTCCAACTTCAGTGGACCTTCCGACCGGCGTGGAAACCGCAGCGGACGCCACCCTGGCGACGGTCAAGCGCCTGATTGCTGGCGAAGGTGACTTGTTGCCGGTTTCGGCGATGCCTCCGGGCGGAACATTCCCGACCGGTACCGCCAAGCTGGAAAAGCGCAGTCTCGCCACCGAACTGCCGAAGTGGGATTCGAGTCTGTGTATTGACTGTGGCAAGTGCACCTTGGCATGTCCGCATGCGGCAATCCGGATGAAGACCTTCACTCCCGAAGCCATCGAGGGTGCACCGGCCGAGTTCGAGTCCAAGCCCACGATGGGCCGAGACTTCCCGGCTGGTACGCGTCTGACCATCCAGGTCGCTCCCGATGACTGCACCGGCTGCACCGTCTGTGTGTCGGTGTGCCCGGCGAAGTCGAAGACGGATCCTGGTCATAAGGCTCTCGACATGGTCCCGGCTGAAGAGGTGCGCGATGCGCAGCGGGTCGGCTTTGACTACTACCTGTCCATTCCGGAGACCGATCGCACCACGGTGCGAACGGACACGGTGAAGGGCTCGCAGCTGCTGGAGCCGCTATTTGAGTTCTCCGGCGCCTGCTCAGGTTGTGGCGAAACTCCGTACCTGAAGCTGGTCAGCCAGCTTCTGGGTGATCGCATGGTGGTGGCGAATGCCACCGGCTGTTCGTCGATCTTTGGCGGCAACCTGCCCACCACTCCCTGGTCGAAGAACGCCGACGGACGTGGCCCTGCCTGGAACAACTCCTTGTTTGAGGACAATGCCGAGTTTGGGATGGGCCTGGAACTGGGGATCACCGAGCGGGCTGCGCAAGCCCGCACGCTCACCGGACAGCTGGCCGGAGCTTTGGGGCTCAGCGATGACTTCGTCACCGCTGTCACCGATTCCGACATCCCGGTGACCGACGAGGTCGCCGTCGCGGAACAGCGGGCGCGGGTCGAGGAGCTGAAAACAGCACTCGTCGCCCATCCCGAGGTTCCCGGAGTTGAGGTTCTGACCGCGATCGTCGATGCACTGGTGCCCACCTCGGTGTGGGTGGTCGGTGGCGACGGCTGGGCCTACGACATTGGCTTTGGTGGTCTGGATCACCTGTTTGCGTCGGGCCAGAACATCAACGTGTTGGTGCTCGACACCGAGGTGTACTCCAACACCGGTGGCCAGGCGTCGAAGGCAACCCCACGGGGAGCGTCGGCGAAGTTCGCCGCATCCGGCAAGCCGGGTCGAAAGAAGGATTTGGGCATGATCGCGCACGCCTACCGCGACGTGTACGTGGCTCAGATCGCGTTGAATGCCAATGAGGTGCAGACCGTCCGAGCCATTCAGGAGGCGGCGGCCTATCCCGGCCCGTCACTGATCTTGGCCTACGCCACCTGTATCGCACACGGCATCGATCTGGCTGATTCGGCTGAGCACATGAAGGAGGCGGTGACCTCGGGCCACTGGCCGCTCTACCGTTACAACCCGGCTCCCGAAGGCGGCGACAAGCCGGTCTTCAAACTGGATTCGAAGGCTCCGAGTTCACCGATGGCCGACTTCTATGGCAAGGAAACTCGCTACAAGACGGTCGCGCGCAGCAATCCTGAGGGGGCTGCGCAGATGGCAGCTCAGGCGCAAGAGGATGCGAATCTGCGTTACAAGCGCTACGAGTGGTTGAGCAACGAAGGCTGATCTTTCGGCTTTCTGCGATGGCTCCGTCCGGCTTCGGCTGGACGGAGCCATCGGTCTTTCTGGGCAGAACTGCGGTCTTGGTCGGGGCGAATCCCTGGCACGCGAGACAATGGCTGCCCCGCCATCGCTCAGGAGCCAGACATGCCACAGGCCGTTGCCTACGCCATCGATTCACCCACCGGACGGTTTTCGCGCACCACGATTGAACGGCGTGACCCTGGCCCCACCGAAGTTCTGCTCGACATCGCCTTCGCCGGTATCTGCCACTCCGACATTCACACCGCCCGTGGTGAATGGGGGAACGTGACCTACCCGTTGGTGCCCGGGCACGAGATTGCTGGTGTGGTGCGTCAGGTCGGCTCCCAGGTGACGAAGTTCGCCGTTGGTGACCGAGTCGGGGTGGGGTGTTTCGTTGATTCTTGCGGCCAATGTGACTCGTGCCGAGCGGGAGACGAGCAGTTTTGCTCCGGCCCGGGTGGCGCGATCTTCACCTACAACGATGTGGGGCGCGATCAGCTTCCGACGGCCGGGGGATATTCCACTGCGATCACCGTGGAACAGGACTATGTGTGCGGGATTCCTGAGGGTATCGACCTCGCTCACGCCGCCCCGTTGCTCTGTGCCGGCATCACCATGTTCTCCCCGCTGAAACGCTGGGGCGCTGGGCCCGGTAAGCGGGTGGCCATCGTGGGCATGGGTGGCTTGGGCCATATGGGCGTTCAAATTGCGTCCGCAATGGGCGCCGACGTCGAGGTGATTTCCCAGACCCGATCCAAGGAAGCAGATGGACGTCGGTTCGGGGCGAGCGAGTATCACGCGTTGAGCGAACCGGGCACCCTGCGCGGTTTGCGGAACCGGTTCGACCTGATCGTTTCCACGGTGTCAGGAGATATGGACCTGCCTGGTTTGCTTGGCACCTTGCGCGTCGATGGTGCGTTTGTTGATGTGGGTCTGCCCGAGCATCCGGTGGAAGTCCCGATGCGGGCCTTGGTGACCGGACGTCGGATCTTGGCCGGTTCGATGATTGGGGGCATCGCCGAAACCCAAGAGATGCTGGATTTCTGTGCCGAGCATGGACTAGGGGCCGAGGTGGAAGTGATCAGCGGTGAAGACATCACCGAGGCCTACGACAAGGTGGTGGCTTCGCAGGTGCGGTACCGATTCGTCATCGACACGGCGACCCTTAACGGCTGATGCGATAGAGGTCGCGGGTGAGCAAGATGAGCCATATTGCGGTCGGAATCAGTGAGAGCATCGCCATGGTGATTCCCACCAGGCCAGCATTCGCGGGCACCAACATGGTGATGCCGGTGATGATCCCCACCACGCCCACGGCGCGACCGAAAATGCGATACCGGGCCATCGTCGTCGAGTACAGCAGCGTGCTCACCGCACCCAAGAGATAGCTCAACGCGAAGGTGCCGCCGTTGTAACTGGTCAACAACGTTTGTCCCGACGCGATGAGTGCAGCGCCACGGATGGGGTCAGTGGTGCTTGCGTATTGGTTGGCGAGCATCCACATCGAGAAGGTTGCTTCGCGGGTCACCAGAAACAGGCCCAGGCTGAATAGGCCGGTGACGAGAGCCAGAATGGCCGCCGTTGGGGAGTTCTTTCGGCAGATCACGGCCAGGGCCAGGTACAGCGGAATCATCGCCAAGTAGTCCAGGGTCAGCAGCAGATCCAAATCGAGCAGGCCCAGAATGGGGTTCTGTTGGAAGAGGGCGAAATAGTCCAGCACGTCGGATGGGGGTGGGCTGATCAGGAAGATGGCGGCCTGCACCGGCATCAGGCACAGCACCACAATCGCGCCCACCATGGCAGTTCGGTAGAGCGGACGCCATGGTGCGGATTCGATATCAGAGCCCGGTGGGGTGGGGAGGCGTTCAGGGCTGGTCATCGGTGACCTTCCTGGAGGTTGGACCGCAGCCTACCGGGATGGGTGTCTGGTGAGTGTGGTGGTGACGGATTCAGCTAGGCCGAAGTGCGCCGCAGTGCGTCCAGGTGGTCCTCGGCCAAGGCCTGGTTGCCTTGGGCGGCCTGGGCGCGCACTTCGGCGGTGGCGGAAGTGAGGTCGTCTTGCCGTTCCGGCAGGAGGGCGGCGACAGCACTACGTCCACTGTGACGACCCAGTCGAAGGTGGCGGGTGGCCCCAACGGCTTCGGGAGGGTAGGGCTCGTAGGTGCCTGGGTCGGTGGCGATGCCGGCAACGTGTAGTCCCGATTCGCAGGTGAAAATGTCGGTGCCGATCACGGGCGCGTTCTGTGGGATCGGCTGCTCGATCCAGCTGGCGTAGCGGGCTGCCGCTTGGCAGGCAGCGTAAAGGTCGTAGTTGGAGCTGGTTTGCAGGCTGAGCCAGCCGAGAACCTCTTCGAGTCGGGCGATCCCGGCTCGTTCGCCCATCCCGAGCAGGCTCACGTCGGCCCAAGCTGCGCCGCCTTGTAGTGCGGCAATGGAGTTGGCCGTGGCCATGCCGAAGTCATTGTGCAAGTGGACGC
>CAYWIN010000068.1:0-9399 GCA_964458365.1 uncultured Propionibacteriaceae bacterium | reverse complement strand
GCCCACGAGCATGTCGACCATTCGGGTACCGCCGAATCCGGTGACCAGCACCACCGACGAGGCTGGTTCGGTGACGATCCGGCCGACCAGACCGGCTTCTTCACCGCCGGGCAGTGCCTGGACCGCGGCCAAGGCAGCTTCGGCCTCCTCAGCCGGGATGATCGCCACGAAGGTGCCTTCGTTGGCGACATACAGCGGGTCGATGCCGAGCATGTCGCAGGCGCCACGGGTCATGTCGTGCACGCGCACCGCTTCGTCTTCGACCACCACTCCCAGGCCGGTGGCTTGAGCTAATTCGTTGAGCACCGTACCCAGCCCACCACGCGTGGCATCCCGCATCCAGCGGGTGTTCGGTGCGGCGTCGAGCACTGCGGCAACAAGGTGGTTCACGGCTCGCGTGTCAGATTCGATCGGGGCGTCGATGGCCAAGTCGCCGCGGGCCATCATCACCGCCATGCCATGGTCGGCGATTGCGCCGGAGAGCAGGATCTTGTCGCCGCGCTGCACCTGCGCCGCGCCCAACTGGCGTCCTGCGGGCACCACGCCCACCCCGGCGGTAGTGATGAACAGCTGGTCGGCCGCCCCGCGGGCCACCACTTTGGTGTCGCCAGTGACGATGCGGACACCTGCGGCTTCGGCGGCGGCCCGCATGGCCGCCACTTCGCGGCGCAGCACATCCACGCTGAGGCCTTCTTCGATCACGAATGCTGCCGAGATTGCCGTGGGAACGGCACCTGATACCGCAAGGTCGTTGACGGTGCCGTTGACGGCAAGCTCACCGATGGAGCCTCCCGGAAACTGGATGGGTGAGACCACATAGGAGTCGGTCGACATGGCCAGGCGGGTGCCTTGGGCAAGTTCGGGCACGCTGAGCACTCCGGCGTCCCCCAGCTCGGACAACACGTCGTTGCCGTAGCCGTCCAGAAAGACAGATTCGACCAGGGCAGCGGATGCTTTGCCTCCCGCACCGTGCGCCAACGTGACATGTTCGTCAGTGAGCCGCCGACGCTGTGAACGCACACGCTCGATTCGGGAGTTCACCTCAGACTCATTGTCATTGAGCTGGTTCTTGGGTTCCATCTGCGCTCCGCTCACTGGTTTGACCAGGCTTCGGCTAGCGCAAACCCGGTCTCGGAGGTGATGATAGCCGGGCACCGGCTTGCGCCGGACGAGCAAGGAGAAGGTATGTGCTTGGGTGTTCCCGCTGAAGTCGTCGAGATTCCCGATCTTGACCAGCCGCGGGCAAAGGTAGCGATCAGTGGTGTGGAACGAGTGGTTGCCACCGACCTGTTGTGGGATGACGGCCTCGTGGTTGGCGACTGGGTATTGGTCCATGTCGGTTTCGCGTTGAGCAAGATCGACGCCGCCGAAGCCGCCATGACGTTGGAGCAGATTAAGAGACTCGGGAACAACACCTTTGAGGACGAGCTCGAATCGTTCAAGAGCTCGGCGATCGAATGAAATACGTCGACGAGTACCGCGATCCCGAGGCTGCCAAGGCTCTCCTGAAGACCATTGAGGCTCAGGCGGCCCGGTTGGAGCGGCCTATTGCCGTGATGGAGATCTGCGGTGGCCACACCCACACCATTTACCGCCATGGTCTGGAGCATCTGCTTCCCGAGAGCATCGAGTTGATCCACGGACCGGGTTGTCCGGTCTGTGTGATCCCGATGGGCCGAGTCGACGATGCCATGTGGTTGGCCCGGCAACCTCAGGTGATCTTGACCAGCTTCGGCGACATGATGCGGGTGCCTGGATCGAAGGGGCAGTCGCTGCTGGACGTTCGCGCCGAAGGTTCCGATGTTCGTTTCGTCTATTCACCGCTCGACGCCTTGGCGATTGCCAAGGAAAACCCCGACAAAGAAGTGGTCTTTTTCGCCGTGGGTTTCGAGACCACCGCACCGTCGACGGCGGTGACCCTGGAGCGGGCCCGGATCGAGAAGGTGCCCAACTTCAGCGTCTTTTCCAACCATGTGACGATCGAACCGCCGTTGCGCGCAATCGTGAACGGCGGCCAGACCCGCGTGGATGCCTTCATTGGACCTGGCCATGTGGCCACGGTGGTCGGCACCGACGCGTTCGAGTTCTTGCCCAAGGAGTTCAATCTGCCGGTAGTGGTGACCGGCTTCGAACCGCTCGACATCTTGCAGGCCGTCGCCATGCTGGGCGAGCAGTTTGTTTCCGGCGATGTGGCCGCCGGGAGAGCCACCGTCGGTAATCAGTACGCCCGGGTGGTTCGTCCAGAAGGCAACGTTGCCGCCTTGAGGCTAATGAGCCGCACCTTTGCCCTTCGCAGCACTTTCGAGTGGCGCGGGCTGGGTTGGATCGAGCAGTCTGGACTGGGCGTGGCCCCCGAATACTCAGCCTGGGATGCCGAGGCCAAGTTTGCCGTCCCCGGAGAACGCGTCGCCGATCCTTCGGCCTGCGAATGCGGAGCGGTACTGACCGGCCAGCTCAAACCATGGCAGTGTCGGGTTTTTGGCACCGCCTGCACTCCGGATACCCCGATTGGCACGTGCATGGTGTCACCGGAGGGCGCGTGCGCCGCCTACTACAACTTTGGACGGATCGACCGCGCGATGGCGCAGTCGGTGGTGATCCAGGACTGAGCTCAACGCAGGTCGTCGGGATTGACCGGCTGTGTGTCGACGACGCCGGCAATCTCTGCCCATCGATTGCTGAGATACGACGGTTCATCGCTGAGCGCAGGGAGGCCGAGGGTGTCCCGAAGCTGGGCAACTTTGAGGGCGAGGTCGGAACGTGCCTGGTCGACGGGACCTTGGTTGAGGTCATATTTGTTCTTGTTCACCAGCCGGGACACTTTGTCTTCGGCGTTGGCGATGGCGATCGCCGCACGGTGGACCGCCGGCAGTTCGCTCTCATCTCGCTTTCCAGCGTCAACCTGGCCCAGGGCGATGGCCCACAGTTCGGTCGAGTGACGGCCTTTCTTCGCGATCGAACGCCCCGAGAGCCGTGACGGGGCCCACTTTCGATCCAAGAAGGTACTTGCCGCGACGAAGAGCAAAGCGAAACCTGCCACCCAAGGGATTCCGCTGATCGTATGCGGCATGACTCGCGAAGCAACCAGCGTCGCGATGAGCATCGCGACCCCACCGATCGTACAAACCGTCACGACGGCCACGCGCACAATGCGACGCGGTCCGTTGGCGGTTTCCTTGACGGTGTAACCGTGTTCGATGACATCGCGAGCGGCACGGACGGCTTCGCGCGGGATGTGATCTTTCGTCTTCAGCGACGGCGGGCGAAGGAGCTCTGTGGTCCGGATACCGCGGTAAACCCGGGTTCGTCCATCCTGATAGACGCAGGCATTTTCGCCGCTTTTTCCGGGGTTCGGCACGGCTCGAGTGTATGACGCCGGGTGAGCGGCTAGGCCACCCCGGGAGTCTGTGGAAGGCGTGCAGCTTGCACAGAGAGACTCTGTACCATCTGTCCGGTTATGAAAAACGATGGTCCTCCCGCGACGAGTGTGTCCCGCAGCCGACTGATTGGCGGCTGGGCGTTGGTAGCCCTGGCGCTCATCTTGATCACCTTGGCTGGTTGGATCCGATTCCACTTCGGTGCGGTCACCTTTGAACAGGTACTGAACAATCTGCCCACGGGGGGCAACCGGACGGTGGGCAATCGCGATCTCGCCATCCAAGCGTTGCTGATTTGCCTGATCGCCCCGCTGGTCGTTGTCATCGCGGCGGTTGCCACGATCCGCCATTTCAAGGTTCCGGTGTTGACGCATCGTCGCGCCCGGGTCATTCCATCGGCGGCTTTTGCGCTGGGACTCGCAGTGCTGCTCAGTGTCGCCGGTGTTCCGGAGTACGCAGTCGCTCAGTTCAACACTCGAACCATCGCGCCGTATTACGCGACGCCCCAGATTGTGAGCAGCCCGGCCAAACCGATGAACCTGATCACGATCTACCTGGAGTCCACGGAGAACACCTTCGGCGATTCCGAGCTGATGGGGCAGAACCTTCTGGTGAATCTGGACTCCTCCACCAAAGGTTGGGTGGACTACCAGGGGATGGAACAGTACGACGGTGGGGGCTGGACGATGGCCGGCCTGGTCAGCACTCAGTGCGGTATCCCGTTGAAGAACAAGTCTTTGGTGGGGTCGATTTCGCTAAATGACTTTGGCGAGCACGTCGAGCAATACCTGCCGGGTGCGACCTGCCTGGGAGATGTGTTGAAGCAGCAGGGTTACACGAGTGTCTTTGTGGGCGGCGCTGATGGGGACTTCGCTGGCAAAGACACGTATTTGACCAATCACGGCTACACGAAGGTGTACGGCTTAGCTGATTGGAAGGCCGACGGGGAAAGCTCGTCGAACATTTCGCAGTGGGGGCTGTCGGACGCGCGAATGCTCAAACACGCGACCGACGTTGTTGATGCGCTTCATGAGGCGGAAAAGCCGTTCAATCTGACCATGCTCACGTTGGATACCCACGAACCTGCGGCGGTGTATCCCAGCTGCCATACCTCCGACGACGTGGCGATGGAAACGGCGATCAAGTGTTCGACCTCAGCAGTGGGCAAGTTCTTGACCCATCTCAAGTCAGAGGGTTATCTCAAAGACACGGTCGTGATGGTGATGGGTGATCACCTCAAGGGCACCAGCGACGCGGATGCTTTTCATTCCATTTTGAGTGCTGCCCCCGGGCGAACGGTGGTGTTTCGGACGTGGAGTCCGAGCCGGTCGACTTTCAACCGGAGCTCCGCTGATCAGCTGAGTGTGCTGCCGACGGCACTGGAGCTGATGGGCTTTGGAATTCCGGGTGGACGCGCCGGAGTCGGGGTGTCCTTAGTGGGAAAGCATGATTTGTCTGGAACGGCTTTGGCGCTGCCTCAAGACGAGTACTACGCGGTGCTACGCGCACCGTCCACAGCGATCTACGAGGATTTTTGGCGACCCCGGTAGCATCCGCCGCCCGATGTTTGGTAGGCCGTCCTTGGCTGGCCTTCGCGTTCGCTGAGCGGGAGTAGCCTGCCTTGCGATGACGTCACAAGCTCCGCCCCACCTTCGACCGGCGCTGGGTTCAGCGCTGGGTTTCTGGCTGTTGGTCGCAGTCGGCTTGTTCTTGACCTTTTTGTCCGGCTGGGTGCGGTATCGCTTTGGGCCGGTGAGCTTCGAAGAGGTGATGGCGAATCTTCCGATCACCAATGGCGGTGGCGTGGGTGACGGCCATTTGGTCGTTGAAGCGGTCCTTGTTTGCGTGGTGCTTCCGGTACTCCTGGCGGGTTTCGGCTTCTGGCTGACCTGGCACAAGGGACTGTGGTGGTCAGCAACGTGGGGCCGCCGAACGATCACCACGGCCGGGATTCTGTTGTCGCTGTCGGTGCTGCTTTTTGTGACTGGAGTGCCAACCTTCATTGCCGACACTGCCGCCGATCGAAGCCTTGGGCAGTACTACCGCGCGCCTCAACTGAGCGCGACGCCCGCAGTCAAGAAGAACCTGATCACGATCTATGTCGAGTCTCTGGAATCCAGCTATGCCAGGGCGTCTCTCTTCGGTCACAACCTGCTGTCAGACCTGGACGCAGCAACGTCGGGGTGGGCCAATTACGACCAGCTGGAGCAGTACCCGACCGGCGGTTGGACGATGGCAGGGATGGTCGGCACTCAGTGCGGCGTGCCCCTAAAGCACCAGCTGGTGCCCACCTTCGACGGCACGCGTCGCGACCATGAAGTGGGCGCGTTCCTTCCGGGCGCGACCTGTTTGGGTGACCTTCTTGCGACCCAGGGTTATCGCTCAGTTTATTTGGGTGGGGCTGACATCACCTTCGCCGGCAAGGGCAACTACTACCTTGATCACGGCTACGCCCAGACCAAGGGGCTGGCCGACTGGCGGGCGGCAGGTGAGCAAGCCGCCAGCTTTTCGGCTTGGGGTTTGTCCGATGATCGACTGTTCGCTCAGGCCAGGAAGACTGTGGACGCCTTGCACGCAACCCGGACGCCGTTCAATCTGACCGTCTTGACGCTCGATACTCACGAACCCCCGGCGCTACATCCCGAATGCGTCACCCCTGATGCAGATGCCATGGCGCGCGCTGTGGTGTGCTCAACTCGGGCGGTCGCTGGGTTCATTAGCCACCTGAAAGCAGCCGGCTATCTCGCAGACACGGTAGTAATGGTGATGGGCGATCACCTGAAGATGACGCCGCTCGCAGCGTCATTCACCAGCAAGCTTGCACCGCTCACCGACCGACGAGTCGTCCTTCGAATCTGGAGCCCACAGCGTTTCGTCTTCACGCGCCGCGATGCCGATCAGCTGAGCATTCTTCCCACCACTTTGGAACTCCTCGGTTTCACTGTTCCCGACGGGCGCGCAGGGTTGGGCGTTTCCTTTGTCGGACGCCATCCGGTCGCAGGCAGTGTCCTTGCCGTAAACCCAGCCGATTACGCCGCACTCCTGGCAGCTCCTTCACGCGATCTTTACCACCAGCTGTGGACACGAAATAACTAGGGCACTGAGCGCGCATCCGAACTGAGGGCGCGGAGGGCATAGCGTAGAGATTGCGGAGTTCAACACGATTCCGCACCAGACCCAGACACGGCAGTGTCTCCCGGCCAAGGAGGGCCGAACATGCCCGAGGGCATCGCCGCCGCGCTTCTTGTGGCAGTGCTGATCTTCGCCGTGGTTCGGCCGTGGCGACTCCCGGAGGCAGTGGCTGCTGTTCCCGCTGCCGGTTTACTGCTTGCCTTCGGGATCATCACCCCCGACCAGGCGTGGAGCCAGATCGGGGAGCTTGCTCCGACGATCGCATTCTTAGCTGGAATCCTGATGCTGGCGCACTTGGCCCAGGCCGAGGGGGTGTTCGCCGCGGCAGGCCACCTGATGGCCCGGCAGTCACACCTTTGCCCCACCCGATTGCTGGCACTGGTCTTTCTGATCGCTTCGGTCACCAGTGCTGTGCTCAGCTTGGATGCGACGGTGGTTCTCCTCACCCCGGTGGTTTTCGCTACCGCTTCTCGGTTGGGGGCCCGTCCCAAACCCCATGTCTATGCCACGACACATCTGGCGAACTCGGCGTCTTTACTGTTGCCGGTGTCGAATCTGACCAATCTGTTGGCTTTCGGCGCAACCGGACTGACTTTTGCGGCCTTCGCCGGGCTGATGACCGCGCCGTGGTTGGCGGCGATTGCGGTCGAGTTCGTCGTCTTCCGTTGGTACTTCGCCCGCGATCTGTCGGTCGTTGCCAGCCCGCGGGAAGACCCCGAGCCGCCCGCGATCCCCCTGTTCGCTTTGATCGTTCTGGGTCTTACCCTGGTCGGCTTTGCGGCGAGTTCACTGGTACACATCGCACCTTTCTGGGTGGCGCTTGCGGGTGCCGCGGTCCTGGCCGCGAAGCGGCTCATCACCCAGCCCGCTTCCCGACGTTCCGAGCTTGGCCAGCTCGCGTCCGCCGCGAATCCATGGTTTCTGGTTTTCGTTTTGAGTTTGGCGATTGTGGTGCAGGCGGTGGTCGAACACGGAGTTGGCGATGCGATGCGCGTCATCTTGCCCACTCATAACGATGTGGGCGGCCTGTTGGTCTTGGCGCTCATCGGTGCGCTGCTGGCCAATGTGGTCAACAACCTTCCGGCAGTGCTCGTGTTGACGCCTTTGGTGGCACCACTGGGACCGGTTGCCATTCTGGCCGTACTCATCGGGGTGAATATCGGCCCAAACCTCACCTACGTCGGTTCGTTAGCCACCCTGTTGTGGCGTCGCATCATGGCCGACCACGACCACGATGCCGAAATCACAGAATTCACCAAGTTGGGGCTGCTCACCGTGCCTCTGAGTGTGGTTCTGTCCACGATTGCGCTGTGGGCCAGCGCCTTGTTGATGGGAGTGTGACATGCAGGTATTGGTCTGGGTTGCCGCCGGAACGTGGCCGGCTGTCATTGCTGCGGCGAAGGCACGTCCGGTCGATGATCAGCTGATTTTGATTGCAGTCGACGACCCGAGCGAGGCACTTGCCTCGGGCGCGGTCCTGGGACTGCTGGGCCGCGCACAGGCTCCCGATGACCATCTACAGCTCGCTGCCGCCGAGGCGCGCGCTTTGTTGCAGCAAGCTGCTGACGTGCTCGGACGGGCGTGTGAGCAGCGAGTCGTCCATGGTGTTGCCGAGAGGGTGATTGCGACGGCAGCCGGGGCCGTTGATCTCCTTATCCTGGCGCGAGATGGGGATCAGAGCCGACTCGGCCCACGGAGTCTGGGAAAGCAGACTCGATTCATCATTGACCACGCACCGTGCACAGTGGAGCTGTTGTGGCCCGACTCCATTCCGAGCCTGGACACGATTCCACCCGCGCCACCCCTGCGCTGAGTGACGCGCCGACCCCGCTGGGTGCCGCCTTCGGGTCATTGACCCGGCCCACAGACGATCTCACAATGGACGATAGTTCGCGATATGTCGCTAACTGGTGCGGCGGGGCGGGCGCGAAGGGAGCAAGCGATGGGTTCTTACAGATTCGCGAAGTTCATGTTGTGGCTGAATACGGCGGTGTGGCTGGGATTCGGTTTGGGTTATGCCATCGCACCGGAGGCCTTTGCTGCCCTCGTAGACGCCGACATTTCACGGGCCGATAGCTATCGGGTGATGGCCGACGTCGGGGTGATGATGATCGGAATCGGAGCGTGGTACATCTTCTGCGCTCTCGATGATGCCCGGACCGACTATGGATTGATCTCTGCGCTGTTGATCTGCGTTGGCATGCTCATCGGACGGTTGGTCGGAATCGCCGCTGTCGGTTCGGCGAATGGAGTCGTCTTGACCTACCTGATCTTGGAAGCCCTGGACGCGGTATTGCTCGCCTCAGCCGTTGGCTCGCGAAGGTCTCTGCGTGCAACAAGGGCGCCCATCACCTGACGGGCTTTCCCCATGAGCAGAACACGAACCACATCGTGCGTTTCGCCAAGCCGGGGAACTGCGGTCTCAGCTTCCCCAATTTGTCCCCAGGTGTGGTGGTTGCCACATTCGGCCCAGAGATCACTTGCGGTGGCCTTTGCGATATTGGAGAACCTCGCCCCGACCACCCTGGCCACCCGCAGCCCAGCGCCTCGGCCGTAGAGAGGCCCCCTGACCGCCCCTTGGAGTCCGAGGCGAAATGCTCATACATTTGCGCCCCTAAACCCGACTACATGCATTTCTTGGTATGAGATACCCATGGGGAGAGACTGGTGTGCTCTAAACCCCAAATAGGTGCATACTTTCCCCAGTTATCTGTCGACGAAGGCTGCGAGGAACAATGGACGCTGGGACCCCATGTAACGGATGCGGCACTTTCATCCCTGCAAATGCTCGTTTCTGCCCTGGATGTGGGCAGCCTGCCAACCACCCGCAGAGTGTCAGTCAGCCACCCGCGCCCAGCTCATACCCCCAGCCATACCCCCAGTCCACACC
>CAYWIN010000067.1:0-9447 GCA_964458365.1 uncultured Propionibacteriaceae bacterium | reverse complement strand
GCAATCCACGAATGAGCTCGGTAGCCACTTCCTGACGGTGTCCAGGCACCTGCCAGCTGAAGTCAGCCGCATCCTACTCAGGGAGCATCTCGTAAGGCACTGTGACTGTCACTCCGTCATGGCCGCTTCCCGGATCGAAGACGTAATCGACCGGCAACACACCGGCCGCAGTTGACCACTGGCGGGGAAAAGCCTCGTCATCATCAGTCAACGACGGATCCACCAGGTCATCCACCGTGAGGTTCAACAGCTCCGGCTGAGTGACACGCGCCTCGCGCCACCACCGGTCGAAGTGCGCCACCGACACCACGTCACGAGGCAATCGGGCGTCGTAGAACGCCGCAATCGTTGCATCATCAACCATCAGGTCGCGGCGTCGATGCTGATCAGCCAAAGCCTCCGCTTCGCCGCGAACCGCCTGGTTTCGCGCCCAAAAATGATGCCGAGTCCGCCACTGCCCTTCCACCAAAGCCGCGCTGATGAACACTTCGCGAGCGACCACGGGATCGATCTTGGCGTAGCTCACCTTGCGCTGCGCCACGATCGGAACACCAAGCAACGTCACGCGCTCATATGCCATGCATTGCCCGCCGCGAGCCGACCAATGAGGCCCCGAATACTGGCGTTTCAACAGGTGAGCGCCGACTTCTTCGACCTGGTCAGCGGTAATCGGAGCAACAACTCGTGCCCACAGCCGGGAAGTTTCGACCAGTTCCACCGCCATCACCAATTCGGCATTCGTCCGGGCGGCACTCGAACCGGGATTGATCGCGAACCGGGAACCGCGCGCGCCCAGGTATTCCGCGGGCCCCTTCCGCTTTCCCCGAGTTCGCACCGATGTCGCCTCGCCCAAAAGACCGATATGGGAAAGCAGCCCCGACAGAACGGCCGTATGAACCGTGTCCAAGCTTGCGGGAGCGTCGTTGCGACTCAGCCCGATCTCCGAACATGCTTCCCGAAGCTGCGAATGCAGATCCTGCCACTCCCGAACGCGCAAGAAACTCAGGTACTCCTGTCGGCAGAGTCGACGAAAGGCGCTGCCGGAAAGTTGCTTTCGCTGATCGCGCAGGTACGTCCAAAGGCGGAGCAAGGCCGCAATATCGGAGCCGTCTTCGGTGACCTCATCCGAATCAGTCACCGGCGCCCAAAACCGCCGGTGGGCAGCATCCGCAGCCGCCTCCGCCTCACGAGGACGTTCCCTCGGATCGGGAATCGCTAAACCCGCCACAATCGGAAGCACCTCGCGCAGGCACCCCAACCGATCGGCCTCGATCAACATCCGACCCAACCGAGGGTCGACCGGAAGCCGGGCGAGCTTCCGCCCTACCGCAGTGAGCTGAACCTGCGCATGCTTGCCCGTGCCATGCCGGATCGCTCCCAGCTCAGACAGCAACCGAATGCCGTCACGCACATGCGCCGGGTCGGGCGGTTCAACGAAGGGAAAGTCGAGAATGTCGCCCAGACCTGCGTCGGCCATCTTCACGATCACCGAGGCCAGATTGGTGCGAAGGATCTCCGGTTCGGTGAACTCTGGACGAGCGGCAAAGTCCTGCTGGTCATAGAGCCGCAGACACACCCCTGGCCCGACCCGTCCACAGCGGCCCGCGCGCTGTTGAGCCGAGGCCTGCGAAATCGGCTCAATCGGCAGACGCTGGACCTTCGTCCGTGCCGAATACCGCGAAATCCGCGCAAAACCCGGGTCGATCACATAGCGGATCCCCGGCACCGTCAAGGACGTCTCGGCGACATTTGTGGCCAGCACAATCCTTCGTCCGGTGTGTGGAGCGAAGACGCGCTGCTGTTGCGCAAACGGAAGCCGGGCGTATAACGGCAGGACGTGGGTGAAGGGCAACTCCATCGCCTCGATCGCCGCCGCAGTGTCGCGAATCTCGCGTTCACCAGAGCAGAAGATGAGGGCGTCGCCATCAAGGCGTGTGGATACCTCTTTCACCGCATCACAGATCGCCTCGATCTGGTCGCGATCGGGGTGGGACGGGTCAACGACGGGGCGATAGCGGATCTCCACTGGGTAGGTCCGCCCTGACACTTCGATCACTTCGGCGTCGTCGAAATGCGTCGCGAATCGAGCCGTGTCGATCGTCGCCGAGGTCACGATCACTTTGAGGTCAGGTCGCTTCGGCAACAACTGCTTGAGATAGCCCAGCAGGAAATCAATATTCAGACTGCGTTCATGGGCCTCATCGATGATGATCGTGTCGTAGCGCCGCAGTAGCCGGTCGTGAGAGATCTGTGCCAGCAGAATCCCATCGGTCATCACCGTGACCTTCGTTTGACGGCTTCGTTTGCGGGTGAACCGCACCTGGAAACCCACCGTTTCGCCGACATCTTCACCGAGTTCGTCAGCGATCCTCGTCGCCAGGCTTCGGGCGGCGATCCGGCGCGGCTGAGTATGCGCGATTCGTTGGCGTCCAGCCATCACACAGATTTTGGGAAGCTGCGTGGTCTTGCCCGAACCTGTTTCGCCAGCCACCACAATGACCTGGCCCGATTCAAGTGCTGAAGTCAGCTTTTCGACATGGGCGCTGATGGGCAGGGCCGGGTCGAAAGTGATACCCACCGGAACAGTCATAACCGCGCCAGCCTACCCAGTCGACCGGTTGCGGCCTCAGTGAAAGCTTAGGAACCGTGACTGTCTTTCGGACGAATCACACCAATCGGGCAGTGCCCCCAGGTCAACACGCCGCGAATCAGTCCACCCACAGAGTAGGTCGGGAACGATGCGTGAACCTCCAGCATCAGCAGATCCAGCTCGTCGGAACGAGCCACCAAAACGTCCACGGGGTTGCCGTAGGAAACTTCGAGGGAGACCTCGACATCGGGATAGTCCTCGGTGATTTCCGAGATCATCTCTTCCATCCGCGCCCGAGTGACATCGACGGCCGCCTGCTGTTGCTCTTCGCTGGGCTGATTCCCCCCAAACCAACGACCTTGCGGGGCACGGAAGATGCTGATTACCACGATGCGTCCACCGAACTGGGTGCACTCTTGCAGCGCCCACTCCAATGCCACTGCACCGCGAGCCGACGTATCGACACCAACACCGATGACGCCCTGGCGCTGTTCGCGAACGCGCTCCCCGGCCGAAACGACAATGACCGGGCAGTGTGCGGCACCGACCACACCCACAGAGGTTGAGCCAACAAAGAGCCGTTCCCCTGGTTCCGTGGCTCGACGGCCCACAATGACCAACGAGGCCTGGTGGCTCATCTTGGTGAGTGCAGCAGCCGGGTTCCCCAACACGACTTCAGTGCGAACCCGGTCGCGCGGCAGACCTGCAGCGAGAGCGTCCTCCACACCGCGAGCAACCATTTCCGACGCGTTGAGTTTGATCTCTTCAGGGTCGAAAACCACACCCCAAGCACTGTTCAGCACGGTGTCATCCACCGCATGTACCAAAACCAGTTCCGCATCGCGGGAGGTCGCCTCAGTAATCCCCACTTGCAGCGCTCGATAGGCGTCGTCAGAGCCATCGAAACCCACCAGAACGCGAGCAGGTCCTTGATATGGCTTCAGCATCCGGCACCTCCGGTGGTCGCTGACACGGCACGCCCGGAATAGGACTGTGGCTCAATTACGACCAGGATCGGGTGATCGCCCGGAGCCCACGGCGAAGGAATCGTCAGACCTTCGGGGTAGTCCCCCAGATAGCCCTGCGCGCGGCCATAGACCAAGACGCTCCAGCCCGTCGCGGTGTCCTCATCGACATCGTCAATCTCGAAGCTCACATCTTGAGCGGTCAGCAGCTCGGCCATCACTGTTCCGGAACCTGTCCGGAAGGCAATCAAATCCCCAGACATCGTGTATGTCACCGGGAGGATCTCCAAGCCATTCACTGACCGCCAGCTGACCCGGCCGACTGAGCGCGCACGAAGTAGCTGGCGACATTCGTCACCAGATAGGCGGGTGAAATAACCGTCGTAGTCCATCGCGGCCAAATGTTACCGCCCAGAGCAGCTTTTCGGGCGCCGCCACGAGCCCAAGGCAGTCCGCCGGCGTGCCAGACGTCAACGCAACCAGGTTGAAGCTGCGATCACAACCGGGATCGAAGCCAATGTGGAAATGAAGATTGCGTCCCGCGAAAGCCGATATCCAACCTGGTATCTACTGGCGATGATGAAGATGTTTTGCGCGGTCGGCAGCGCGGCAAGCACCGTCACCGCGAGCACCTGCGGCATTGGCAGGTGGAAGACAGTCGTGGCCAAAACGACTGCGACAAGCGGATGGATGAGCACTTTGGCCACAGTCACGACCAGCAGTTCAGGTAGATGGGGACCCCGACCCGGGAGCGGATCGAGCCGCAACGAAATCCCGAAGGCGACCAGCATCGCCGGTACTGCTGTCGCCGCCACCATCGACACCGGCGACCACACCAAATCCGGCACCGACACCCCGGCCAGATTCACCGCCAGCCCAGCCAAAGACCCGAGAGTCAGCGGGTTGCGCAGCGGCAGCGACACATAGTGCGACCAGCGGTGCCCGCCCGCACGGTCGCGCTGCGCATCCAGGATCGCCAACGCTGTGGGCTGCAAGACCACAATCTGAATCAACAAGATCGGTGCCATCCACGTCATATCGCCCAAGACGTAAGCCGCAACGGGCAAGCCGAGATTCCCCGCATTCGTGTACGCCGAACACAGGGCGCCCACCACGTCAGCCGACACGGTCCGCGGGCGGAAGAACACACGCATCACCAGGAGATAGCCCAGCGCAGTGATCACGATGGCCAATGCCGAAACCACCAAGGTGGCACTGAACAGATGCCTCAGATCGGCGCGGGCCAACAACGTAAACAGCAACGCCGGCGACGCAATGTTGAAAGCAAAACGGGAAAGCACCTTGCGAGCGCCCTGATCCAAAACGTGCAGATGTGCGGCCAGCCAGCCCACCCCGATCACTATCCAGATGGTGGCGTACCCGCTCAGCGCCGCTTGCACTTGCTCAGCCTAAGCGCAACACAGGTGAACGATGCGCCCCCTCGCAGTCCGAAATCCATAAGATGAGCTCGTGCTTCAGCGCAACCACATGATCGATCTTGCCCGCGTGGCCTCGATGATCGTCGTGATCATTTTCCACACATTGCTGTGGCAGGTGCTGTTCGTCGACGGACAGATTCGTGTCACCCCTTGGGCACCCGGACCGATCTGGTGGGCGGTCAGTTGGGTCTGCACCATCATTCCGGTCTTCTTCGTCGCGGCCGGATACTCCAATGCCGTCGTGGTCGACAAGTGGCGAGCCACCCAGACCAGCTATGCGGGCTTCCTGACGTTGCGCGGCAGCAAGCTGCTCGGCCCCATGACGCTTTTCATGCTCGCCTTCGCCAGCGTCGGCTCGCTCGCTTCCTGGTTCGGATGGTCAAGTGAGGCTTCAGCTCTCAGTCGCCAGTTCGCACAACTTCTCTGGTTTGCCGTCACGTATCTCATCCTCCTGGCCGCCGCACCTGCGGTCGTCTGGGCCCACGATCGTTGGCACGGCTGGGAAATGCTGCTTCCGCTAGTCGGATTGATCGCCATCGACGCGGTGGTGCGTGCCAGCGGGCATCTGGAGTGGCAATGGGTCAACCTCATTTTTGTCTGGGCCCTGGTTCACCAACTCGGTGTTGCCTACAACCGTGGCTGGTTTCGCACATGGGCGCGCCCCGTTCTGGTCGGCGCGCTGATCGCTGGCGTTGTCGCGATCATTGCCCTGATCTATGTCTTGGGATATCCCGCTGCCGCCGTCGCGTGGGCGGACATTCCCGTGGCCAACTTGCTGCCACCCACCTTGGCAATCACGGTGCTGGGGTTCTGCCAGACCGTTGTGATGGCTTTGCTGGACACCGCCGGAGTGGCCGACAACCTTCGTCCAAACACCGCCCGTGCGGTCACGGTGGCCAATGCCATGCTCCTCACCGTGTACTTGTGGCACATCGGCGTCATCGTTCTGGTCGCCGCTACGCTCGCTGGCCTCACCTTGTTGTGGCCTCAGGCCGCGGGGTTCTTCCTCAACCCGTTCTTGCTCTTGATTGGCGTGTTGGCCGGTGTGGCTGCCCTTGCCCCTGGTCTGGCGCGCCTCGAATACCGCCTGATCCCTGATCACGGAGTAGGCACACCCCGACCCACTTTGACCGTTGTTGCCTACTCGATGTTCGTCGGCGGCACCTGGGCGGTCTGGCAAAACGGTGCCTTGCTTAGCGTCTCCGATCCCTGGGCCGGATTCGCCTTACTGTGGTTCCTCTCCGGCGTGTGGCTTTTGCGACGTGCAACTATCCGAACCTCGGGTTAGACTTCGAGCCTTCGTGCCCTAGTGGGAGGCTCAATGGACCCGACGAAATGGGATGTCCCATTCCCGGTGATTGTGGCCGCCCTCTACGTCATCGTGATGTTTCGCGCGAATGCCACTTACTGGCTTGGCCGCCTCGGGCTGTTCAGTGCACAACACACCCGGCTATCTGCATTGATGGACTCCCCCGGATATCACCGGGCCACAGAGCGCATCGATACTTACGGCGCACCGGTGATCACATTGTCTTTCCTGACCATCGGGTTCCAGACTCTGGCCAACCTGGCTGCAGGAGCCACCGCGATGAAGCTTCGCCACTATCTCCCCGCCGTTGGCATCGGGGCCTTGGCTTGGGCACTGATCTATGCGACCGTCGGCACTGTCGGTCTGGAGCTTCTCGGCAAGCTGTACAACTATTCGCCCCTGATCGCGATCAGCACGTTCGTTGCCGTGGGCTGCGGAATTGTTTTCTACGTGGTGTGGCAGTTTCGGCGCCGGGTCGAACGCCCGGCCTCGTCCGAAGAGCTCAGCCCGCAGGCCTAGAATCCCTCCATGGCCGAGATTCGCAAACACAATCCCGACGTCGGAAACACCATTGCCCAGGCACTAAAAGCTGCGATGGGCGAGCCCGTTCGTCCTTCCGATCCCGGCCAGGACGGGACAAAGGCGTCCGCTCCTGCACCAAAGACCGCCGCTCCGACGTCGATCATCAGCGTGAACGTCACCACCAAAGTGGTCCATCTGCCCGTCGAGGACGACCCGGAAGACTGATCCTCACCGCCGGGATACCGGCGGGTGTTCGGAGATCTCCGATTCCGCCAGTATCCGACGATCGAGCAAACGAGCCTCAGCTACAACCGCTCGTTGCGCCGCAGCCTTCACAGATGTAACAAGACCCCGAGCGGCGCATCTTCGTACCGCAGGTGAGGCACAGCGGCGCATCAACACTCATCCCGGAGATCTTCTCCAGGACCTCCGCCGTGGAGTGTGCCTCCACCGGGACCAAAGCGGGCTGCACCGGTCCGTCCTCATGAACCCGCACGTCGTCGGCAGCATCGTTCTTCAAGGACTCAGACTCGATCAGCCCGGCTTCGTCTTCTTCGGACAGATACTTTCCGGTTTCGACATAGCGCGCTCGCTCAGCGGCGGTGTAGATCCCCAGCTCTGCCCGCTCATCGAAGGACAGGTAGTCCAAGGCCAACCGGCGGAAGATGTAGTCCATGATCGACTGAGCCATCCGCACGTCCGGGTCGTCGGTCATCCCAGCCGGTTCGAACTTCAAATTGGTGAACTTCTGGGCGAACTGCTCGAGAGGAACTCCATATTGCAAGCCGATGGAGACCGCGATGCTGAACGCATCCATCACGCCGGCCAACGTGGAACCCTGTTTGCCCAGCTTGAGGAAGACCTCGCCCAGTTTGCCGTCTTCATATTGGCCTGACGTCATGTAGCCCTCGGCACCGGCCACTGCGAAAGATGTCGTACGACTCACCCGCGACTTCGGCAGCCGGTTGCGCCGCGGCCGGTATTCCACCTTCACCTCGGGAACCGTCTCTTTCGGTGTGCTGTCCTTCTTCGCGTCGCTCAGCGGTTGCCCCACTTTGCAGTTGTCGCGATAGACCGCCAAGGCTTTGAGACCCAAACGCCAACCTTGGGCATAGACGTCGGCGATGTCTTCGACCGTCGCTGACTCCGGCAGGTTCACCGTCTTTGAGATTGCGCCTGAGAGGAAGGGCTGCACCGCCGCCATCATCCGCACATGACCCATCGGCTTGATTGCCCGCAGCCCCATGGCTGTGTCAAACACCTCGTAGTGCTCCGGCTTGAGACCAGGAGCATCCACCACGTGACCGTTCTCCGAGATGTACTCGACGATCGCCTCGATGGTTTCCTCGGCGTAGCCCAATTTGGCCAGTGCCCGTGGAATCGTTTGGTTGACGATCTGCATCGAGCCACCGCCGACCAGCTTCTTGAACTTCACCAAGGAAAAGTCTGGCTCGATGCCCGTGGTGTCGCAGTCCATCATGAAGCCGATGGTTCCGGTGGGGGCCAGCACCGAGGCCTGGGCGTTGCGGAAGCCGGACTTACCGCCGAGCTTCACAACTTTCTCCCACTCGACGCCAGCCTGAGTGAGGACGGGCTTGTCTAGGCCGTCGAACGTGCGCACATCATCATTGGCCGCCTGATGTTTGCGCATCACCCGCTGGTGCGCCGCGGCATTGCGGTCATAGCCCTTGTAGGTGCCCACAATGCCCGCCAACTCGGCAGAACGCCGGTACGACGCGGCCGTCATGAGCGAGGTGATTGCTGCCGCCAAAGACCGTCCGCCTTCAGAGTCATAGCCACGACCGACTGCCATCAGCAAAGCGCCGAGATTGGCATAGCCAATGCCCAGCTGGCGGAAGTCCCGAGTGGTCTTGCCAATCGACTCTGTCGGAAAATCCGCGAAACAGATCGAGATATCCATCGCGGTGATGATCAACTCAATGGCCTTGACGAACTTCTCCACGTCGAAGGTGCTGTCTTCACGCAAGAACTTCAACAGGTTCAAACTGGCCAGGTTGCAGGACGAGTTGTCCAAACTCATGTACTCGCTGCAGGGGTTCGAGGCGTTGATCCGCCCCGACTCTGGGGTGGTGTGCCAGGCGTTGATGGTGTCATCAAATTGGATGCCCGGATCCGCGCAGGCCCAAGCCGCTTCACTGATCTTGGTAAACAGGTCGCGGGCATCGACCTTCTCGATGACCTCCCCGGTTGACCGTGCGCGCAGCCCAAACTCAGTACCTTCCTCAACAGCGCGCATGAACTCATCGCTAGCGCGCACCGAGTTGTTCGCGTTTTGGTACTGGACACTGACGATGTCCCGACCGCCCAGATCCATATCGAAGCCGGCATCCCGCAAAGCCCGAATCTTGTCCTCTTCGCGGGCCTTCGTCTCGACGAATTCGTAGATGTCGGGGTGATCGACATCAAGCACCACCATCTTGGCCGCGCGCCGGGTTGCGCCGCCGGACTTGATCGTGCCCGCACTGGCGTCAGCACCCCGCATGAAAGACACCGGGCCAGACGCTGTGCCTCCTGAGCTCAGCAGCTCCTTGGATGAACGGATCCGCGACAGGTTTAGGCCCGCGCCCGAACCGCCCTTGAAGATGAAGCCCTCTTCTTTGT
>CAYWIN010000066.1:0-9498 GCA_964458365.1 uncultured Propionibacteriaceae bacterium | reverse complement strand
TCTATGACCTGTCCGGCGGCGAACGCCAACTGGCCGCGCTGACCTCGGTGCTGGCGTCGGGTCCGTCAATCCTGGTTGCTGACGAACCCACGACTTTGTTGGACTTGCGAAACCGGGATCGGATCCACCACGCGTTGGCGACCCTGGACCAACAAGTCGTTATCGCCACCCACGATCTTGAGCTCGCATCGACGGCCGACCGAGTCTTGGTGATCGACCAGGCTCATGTCGTTGTTGATGACGCCCCCGGCCCGGCGATCAACGCCTATATCAACTTGGCGCGGTCATGAACCTCTTTGGTCTCTATGTTCCCGGCACCAGCCTGATGCACCGCCTCGGGCCCGGCGTGAAATACCTGCTGCTGCTCGCGCTCACCATTCCCGTTGTCGTCATCAGCCAACCCATTCCTAGCCTGGTCGCATTGCTGCTTTCCGCAGCACTGCTCGCATCGTGCGGGTTGCGGCCGCGCCTGGCATGGCACCTTGGCTGGGGCTTTGTGATCGTTGCGGCGCTCCTCGCGGCCTATCAGCTGTTCGCTGGACGCGTGGATCTCGCCATCGCGGTCACGGCAAACCTCACCACCGCCGTCTTCGCCAGTCGACTGCTGATCATGACCACGCCTGGACCGGTGTTGATCGACGGGCTCGTCCGCGCCTGCCGGCCCCTCCGTATGGTCAAAATTGATCCCGAATACATCGGACTGGCGGTGGCCATCATGCTGCGATCGGTGCCGGTGTTGGTTGACGGCTTTGCCGAAGTGCGCAAAGCAGCCCGTGCCCGGGGCCGAGAGCACAGTCTTTTTGCCCTCGTGACGCCCGTGGTGGTGCGAGCCGTCGGCCACGCCCAATCGACGGGGGCTGCATTGGCCGCCCGCGGCTTGCTGGAGACCTAGACTGACCGCGTGAGCGAATCAACTCCGAACACTCCGCCGACGACAGGGGTTCCACAGATCGACGAGGCACTTGCAGCCGTCGACCTTGAGGGGCCCGTTTCTGATCACGCCAACCGAATCGCCCAGGCTGTCGACGTCCTTCAGCAAGCTCTGCGCAATCCACCGGCGAATTGAGCGTGCGTCTCGACCGGGAACTGGTCATAAGGGGATTAGCTCGATCTCGACAGAACGCGCAAGAAGCCATCCGTGCCGGACACATCCTGATCAATGGCGAACCGGCGCGACGTCCGTCCACTCTGGTGACTGCCGACGATCAACTCGTGCGCACCCAGACTGACGACTTCGTGTCTCGCGCCGCGCACAAGCTGGTCGCAGCACTGGCCGAGTCCGGTCTGGAAGTGCCCGCCCGAGCGATGGATGCCGGAGCGAGCACCGGCGGGTTCACCCAAGTCCTCTTGCAGGCAGGGGCGCAAACAGTCTTCGCTGTCGATGTCGGGCACCGGCAGCTGGTCAACACCTTGCGCGACGATCCGCGTGTCCAGGTTCGAGAAGGCTTGAACCTCCGCGACCTCACGGTGGCGGACCTCGACGGTGAACCGGTCGACCTTGTCGTTGGCGATCTGTCTTTCATTTCACTCAAACTGGTGCTTGAACCGATCTTCGCGGTACTCGGCTTGGGCGGGGTTGCGTTGTTGCTCGTCAAGCCTCAGTTCGAAGTAGGCAGAGCTGGGCTCGACGACCGTGGTGTCGTCCGTGATGGTGCGCGTCGAGAGCGCGCGATCGAAGAAGTGATCCAGTCCGCGGCCCAACTCGGCTGGCGAGCTGTTTGGCGGGCCGACAGTGTTTTGCCTGGCCAGGAAGGCAATGTGGAGTGTTTCGTCCAGTTTTCCCGGGCCGGAATCTAGACCGGGCCGAACCATGTCGGGTTCGACGGCTAGGGTTTGCAGGGTGAGCCAGAAGATTCGGCAGGTCGCTTTGACCATTCACCCCCTGCGTCCGGCGGCGGTGACTGCGGCGGCCGAGTTCGTCCAGGGGATGATGGAGCGCGGTGTGACGTGCCTTGCCGATCCTGAAGATCGGGCACGTCTTGCCGACGTCGTCCCCGATGGTGCTGTCGGCGAGCTTGAAGCCGAACCGGTGGAATGCGAGCTCATGGTCGTCTTTGGTGGTGACGGCAATATTCTGCGCGCCGCCGAATGGGCCGTCCCGCGCAACGTTCCGGTGATGGGCGTCAATCTGGGGCACGTCGGCTTTCTGGCCGAACTGGAATCCTACGAAGTGCCCACTTTAATTGAGCGGGTTGCGTCTGGGCAGTACCAAGTCGAAGAGCGAATGACCATCGAGGCCGTCGTCACTGATGGGCCCGGCGGGACCGAGCTTTGGCGGTCGTTTGCCGTCAATGAAGTGTCCTTGGAGAAGCTCGCGCGCGAACGAATGCTGGAAGTGTTGGTGCGAATCGATGATCGTCCGCTGTCTCGGTGGGCAACTGACGGCGTTTTGGTATCGACACCCACCGGATCCACCGCCTATGCGTTTTCTGCCCATGGCCCGGTCATCTGGCCCGAGCTTTCGGCGCTCCTGCTCGTCCCGCTCAGTGCCCACGCGCTCTTTGCACGCCCGCTGGTGCTCTCCGATCGAACCGTGGTCACTATCGAAGTACTGGATGGTGGCGAAGGCGGAGTGGCCTGGTGTGACGGTCGGCGCTCAATCGACGTGCGTCCCGGAATGGTGATCGAAGCCCGAGCTGGAGCGCGCCGACTACGACTGGCGCGGATCTCTGAGCAACCGTTCGTGCATCGTCTGGTGCGCAAATTCGGACTGCCGGTGGACGGTTGGCGAGGAGCCGCAGAGCGGGACGCCGCCCATGCTGACTGAGCTACGGATTGCGAATCTCGGGGTCATCGGCGAAGCCATCATCGAGCCTGGTCGCGGATTCACTGTCGTGACCGGAGAGACCGGTGCGGGCAAGACCATGATCGTCACCGGACTCGCCCTGCTGGCCGGATCAAAATCTGAGCCGAAGCTCATCCGGAATGGCTCGGACCGGGCACTCGTCGAGGGCCGGTGGGCGGTCAACTCCACTCATCGAGAGTCGCTTCGCGACATCGGGGCCGAAGTGGACGATGGTGAAGTGCTGCTCAGTCGGCAGTTGGGGCTGACTCGCTCCCGGATGGCGATTGGGGGAGCGCAGGTTCCGCTCGCTGTCGGGGCAGAGCTGGTAGGGGATTGGATCACGATTCATGGGCAATCAGAACAGATTCGCCTGGGAAACGCCGACCGCCAACGCGAAGTGCTGGATCGCTATGCGGGGCGCTCGGTCGCGGACGAACTTGACCAATACCGCCCTGCCTACGAGCAGCGACACCGACTTCAATCCGAGCTGAGCGATCTCACCACCGCGTCCCAAGCCCGAGCGCGTGAGCTTGATTTGCTCCGCTTCGGGCTGGACGAAATCGCCAAAATCGATCCGCAGCCGGGCGAAGACCATGCCCTGTTTGCTGAGGCTCAGCGACTGCAGGCCGTGGACGATCTTCGGCAGGCGGCGGCTCAGGCCATTGAGGTTCTCGCCGGTTCCGACAACAACGTCATCGACAACGCCGATGCACTGTCGCTGGTGGCGGTGGCTCGCAAATCCCTGGGTGCGGTTGCTGACCGTGACGCCGAGCTGGAGCCGATACTTGCTGAACTCGGCGAAGCGTCGGCTGCTCTGAGTGACGCCGCGTCCACGCTGTCGTCATACCTGGCCTCACTCGATGCTGACCCGCTCCGGCTGGAATGGATCACGTCCAGACGTGCGGAGCTTGCTCACCTGACCCGCAAGTATGGCGATGATGTTGATCAAGTCTTGTCTTGGGCGGCTGAATCGGCGCAGCGGGTAGTCGCGCTTGATGCGGGTGATTCACGGATCGAGGAGCTGCGCGCCGAGATCGCCGGGTTGGACCAGCGCTTGAACGAATTGGCCGGCCGAATCACCGCAGCCCGGCAAGGGGCGGCCAACGAATTGGCGATCCGAGTGAGTGAAGAGCTGTCGGCGTTGTCCATGCCCAATGCGCAACTGCAGTTCGAAGTGACACCGGTCCCGCTGGGTCCGCTTGGAGCAGATCAGGTGAATCTGCTCTTCTCGGCTAACCCGGGCAGTACTCCTGGTCCGCTGGGCAAAGTTGCTTCCGGGGGAGAGCTCAGCCGGGTGCGGCTGGCCCTGGAGGTGGTACTTGCCGCCGAGGCGACCGGCCAGACTTTCATTTTCGACGAGGTTGATGCCGGAGTCGGGGGAACCGTCGCCCTCGAAATCGGCCGGCGATTGGCGCGCCTGGCCCAAACCTGCCAAGTCATTGTGGTGACGCACCTTGCTCAAGTGGCCGCTTTCGCAGATCGGCACTATCACGTGGTGAAGGCTGACGACGGATCAGTAACGACCAGCGGAGTGCGGTTGGTTGAACACGAGCATCGCGTCGGTGTTCTCGCCCAAATGATGGGTGGGCTCGAAACGAGTGACTCCTCGTCGGCGCACGCTCGGGAGCTTCTCGAGTCGGCGCAACAGCCCGGGTAAACGGGGTTCGCTTGGGGGGATTCCCGTCACGAAGGTTGCGACTCGTGTTCAGATTCGTCCATCCAGCGCGGCGGGATCTGTGACAGGTCAAATTCCTTGGCCTCAGGATCAGGCTCGGTCATCCATTCGCACAGCGCCAAGGTAGACACGCCCAGGATGGACCAATCCCGGTCTCCTGGCCCGTCCCCGGCCGGGTTGAGTTGGGCGCGGGCCTCGGGAATCCCAGTGGCCTGCTGTAGGCCGAAACCTTCGGATAGGGCCGCGAGCGCCGTGGCGAGATCCTGCATCGTGAACCCCGGACGTAGCCGTCGTCCGCTCCACGCCAGCACGACGTCGTAAAGGTGCGAATATGCCGCCAGTGCTTCTTGGTGACGCTCTTGACCCGCACTGGTCAGCTCGGCGTCGCCATAGGAACTGGCCCGAATCGCGAGTGTGGTCAGAAAGGCGACGTCTTCGGGGTAGCTGCGCAGGTTCGCTTCGGCGCCTTGGCGCACCGCATCCTGCCAGGTGCCTTCGGGTCCGGAAATGATCGGGAGCACGGCAGCGATGCTGGTAGCCGTGGACGTGCGATCTCGAAACCGGACGGCTTCGAGGGCCAGGTCATGTTGGTAGGCGGTCTGATCGGCCCAGATTCGATATGCGGCACCCGTGGTGAGTCCTGCTCGACGCAAGACCGAACTCAGTCGAATGTGCGCCACCGCTGCGGACGGGCCGCGCTCATGGAGAAGTTCGAGCCCGACCTCGATGAGATCCTGGCGAGTCTGTTCGGCTGTGCGTCGGGTCATGAGGGAACGATAGCCAGCCTCGCCGAGAGAAATAAGTTACTTCACCTTCAACACCCTTCCCGGGGCCGTAGTGGCTGGCCAGGATTGAGGGGCAAGGTCCCGACCCCAGAAAAACGCTGAGGAGTAACCCACCCATGAAGAGACTGATCATCAGCCTAATGACCGCGCTCACGCTCGCCCTGGTGCCGATGGCGGGCGCTATGACGCCCGCCTCCGCGACCTCAAGAGCGACACTGTCGTCCGCCGCGCAACAAGTGGCGTTCGAATCTGTGAACGGTGGGGCGTATTCGAAGTACTCGAAGCTCTACCCCAAGGAACTCAACTGGACCAATGATGGCTGCAGTGTCCCCAACTACGTCTTGATCGTTTCGCCAGCCTTGGGCTTGGTTCTGAAGAAGTATGGGTCGGTGTTCAAGGCATCGTGCATCCGCCACGATTTCGGTTACCGAAACTTCGGAAGCAATGCGGGAGGAGCGGGGCCGCACCCCAAGTTCAGCCCGACCAAAGCGACCAAGGATCGGATCGACACGACCTTCTATAACAACATGGTGATTCAGTGCAAGGCGAAGTACAGCGCTTGGATCACCCGCAAGGCGTGCACCACGGCGGCCTCGACGTTCTACACCGCTGTGAAGTACGGCGGCAGCAAGTCCTTCTTCGCGTAGATCCGCCCCCAGGTGGTGCCGCCCCCGCCCCCGGGCGGCACCACACCCTCCTTCAGGCCCGTCGAGGGTCGAAGGAGGGTCTTTTTCATAGTGGGGTGGGTGTCTGCGGTGCGTCGACTTGGTGAAGGAGCCCTGCGGACAAGTAGGCTGGAGGCCCGTGGGGAACACGACTCAAACTAAGCATGTATTCGTTACTGGAGGAGTCGTCTCCTCCCTCGGCAAGGGACTGACCGCCTCCAGTCTGGGCTCTCTCCTTGTCGCCCGTGGCCTTCGGGTCACGATGCAGAAACTGGACCCGTATCTCAATGTTGATCCGGGGACCATGAATCCTTTCCAACACGGCGAAGTCTTCGTTACCGAAGATGGGGCCGAGACCGATCTGGATATCGGTCACTATGAGCGTTTCCTCAATGTGAATCTGAGCGCTGAGGCCAACGTCACCACCGGCAAGATCTACTCTTCGGTGATCGCTAAGGAACGTCGTGGTGACTTCCTCGGTGACACCGTCCAGGTGATTCCGCACATCACGAATGCCATCAAGGACGAGATGCTCGCGATGGCCACCCCTGGGGTCGATGTCGTGATCCACGAAATCGGCGGCACGGTGGGCGACATCGAGTCGTTGCCGTTCCTGGAGGCTGCGCGCCAGGTTCGCCGGGAAGTGGGACGGGAGAACGTCTTCTTTCTGCATGTTTCGCTGGTTCCCTATATCGGGCCCAGTGGTGAACTCAAGACCAAACCCACCCAGCACTCAGTGGCGGCGCTACGGCAGGTGGGCATCCAGCCCGACGCGATCGTCTGTCGAGCTGCAATGGACATTCCCGCGGGCGTGAAGCGGAAGATCGCTCTGATGTGCGACGTGGACGAGGAAGCGGTGATCGCTTGTCCGGACGCGCCGAGCATCTACGACATTCCGCGCGTCATTCATGGTGAGGGCCTCGACGCCTATGTGGTACGGCGTCTAAACCTGTCGTTCCGGGATGTGAATTGGGCGACGTGGGATGACTTGCTGCAGCGAGTTCATGCTCCGAATGAAGAAATTACGATCGGCCTGGTGGGTAAGTACATCGACCTTCCCGATGCCTACCTCTCGGTCTCAGAGGCCTTGCGTGCCGGAGGGTTCGCGAACTGGGCCAAGGTGAACATCCGTTGGGTTGCCTCAGATGATTGCGAGACACCGTCGGGGGCTGCCGAGCAGCTTTCCGACGTCGACGGTATCTGTGTGCCCGGCGGATTTGGGATTCGAGGCGTGGAAGGCAAGCTGGGCGCTTTGCGCTATGCCCGAGAAAACCAGATTCCCGCTTTGGGGCTGTGCTTGGGGCTGCAATGCATGGTGATCGAGGCGGCGCGCAATATGGCCGGGTTGGATGCTGCGGATTCGTCGGAGTTTGATCCCGACACGACCCACCCGGTGATCGCGACGATGGCCGAGCAGGTGGACATCGTGGCGGGACAAGGCGACATGGGTGCCTCGATGCGATTGGGGGCCTATCCGGCTGAGCTGGTTCCCGGATCGGTGGTTGCTGGCCAGTACGGCACGACCAAGGTCAGTGAACGGCATCGGCATCGCTATGAGGTCAACAACGCCTACCGACCGCAACTTGAGGAAGCCGGACTGGTGATCTCAGGCACGAGCCCGGATGGGCGGCTGGTCGAGTTTGTTGAGCTGGCGCGCGATGTTCACCCGTACTACGTGGGAACTCAAGCTCACCCCGAGCTCAAGTCACGTCCGACGAAACCCCATCCGCTGTTTGTGGGTTTGGTTCGTGCGGCGGTGAATCGCAAGCTTTCCGCTCGACTTCCGGTTGACGGAGAGTGAACTGATGGACCGACCGCTTGCTGCTGGCGACGTGATCGACTCTGCCGAGCATTGGCCAATCCGCACGCATCGGCGGTTGGCTCACGGCAGCGTGTGCGACTTTGTTGAGGACAGGGTCGCCGTAGCAGGTGGTGGCGAAATGGTTCGCCAATACACAGTTCATCCTGGTGCTGTGGCCATCATCGCCTGGGACGACCAGGATCGAATCGCGGTGGTTCGTCAATATCGCCATCCCGTGGCGCAGCGGTTGGTCGAACCACCAGCTGGTCTTCTGGATCATGATGAGGAAGATCCCCTGGTGGCCGCACAGCGCGAACTGGCTGAGGAAGTGGGATTGGCGGCCACCGAATGGCGCGTGCTGGTCGACCTGTGCACCAGCCCGGGGGCGACTCAAGAGAGCGTTCGGGTTTACCTGGCCACTGGGCTCAGCGTCGTTGGTCTGCCCGCCGGTTTTGTGCCGGAATCTGAAGAGGCTGTGATGGATTCGGGGTGGGCTGCCCGCAGCGACCTGGTGGATGGTGCGCTGGATGGCCGACTGCAGAATCCGGTGCTGGTAGCCGGAGTGATGGCCTTGGAGACCGTTCGCTTGAACGGTCGGCTCGATACCCTTCGTGGGCCGGAGTCGTCCTGGCAGGCACGCGCGATCCGCGAAGCTCAGAATCGGAGACTGGCCGATGCCGGAGATCACGCAGGCTGAGCGTCAGATGCGCGGCTACCTCGACTACTTGGCTGTAGAGCGGGGAGCTTCGGCGCACACGGTGAACGCGTACCGTCGGGATTTGCGAAAGTACGCGTCCTTCCTGTCCCACCGTGGCATATCTCGTCTCGACGCGGTTTCTGAGTCAGACATCACCGGCTTCGTGGCCTGGCTGCAAGACGGCAATTCCGGACATCGAGCGCTGAGCGCCGCCAGCGCAACTCGGGCCCTCGTCGCGGTGCGATCGCTGCATAGCTTCCAGGTGAGGGAGGGCTTTGTCGAGGCCAGCCCGGCGGCCCAAGTTCACCCGCCGCGCCTCGCACGTCGGCTGCCGAAGGCACTGAGCTTGGCTCAAGTCGAAGCCATCTTGTCCACCCCAGATCCTTCGACGGTGACCGGGCTGCGTGACCAGGCATTGCTCGAGTTGCTCTATGGCACCGGGGCCCGGATTGCTGAAGTGGTTGCCATCGACGTGGACGAGGCCCGTGCGTTCCTTGCTGACCCAGACGTGGGACTTCGACTCTTTGGTAAAGGAAGGAAAGAACGGATCGTCCCCGTGGGATCCTTTGCTCGTAGCGCCGTGGAAGCTTGGCTGGTCCGTGGGCGCCCAGTCTTTGCTGAGCGTGCCTCTCAGGGGGGTCCGGCGTTGCTGTTGAATAGTCTGGGTCGGAGACTCTCTCGGCAAAGCGCCTGGCAGATCTTGAGTACGGCCGGAGAACGAGCCGGGATTGTTGAGCCCATTTCGCCCCACACTTTGCGGCATTCTTTCGCCACGCACCTTCTGGACGGTGGCGCAGATATTCGAGTAGTTCAGGAGCTCCTGGGGCACGCTTCGGTGGCGACCACTCAGATCTACACCAAAGTGACTGCCGAGCATCTTCGTGAGGTGTTCCTGAGTTCGCACCCGCGAGCGCGGTGATGAGGATCTGTCCGTGAGACGCCAGGCGAGTCGGTGAAGACTTGTCGACAATTCGGCCTAGGCTGAGCAGGTGACCAAGACCAAGCCAGAAGCACTCATCGAGGTAGAAGACAACATTGCTGTGGGCGAAATCGGTCCCACTGGTCGTCCCTTGCCCGAGTTCCCCGATCC
>CAYWIN010000065.1:1859-9523 GCA_964458365.1 uncultured Propionibacteriaceae bacterium | reverse complement strand
CCGGTCGAGGCACTTCGAACACTGAGGAGGATGCTCAAGCCTGGCGGAACCATCGTCGAGGGCACCAGCGGAAACACCGGCATTGCCCTGGCTTGGGTGGGTGCGGCCCGCGGCTACAAAGTGATCATCACTTTGCCGGAGAGCTTCTCCAAAGAACGTCGAGCCGTGCTGCGAGCCCTGGGTGCTGAACTGGTCCTCACCCCTGCGGCAGAAGGCGTGCCCGGGGCGAATGCCAAGGCTGCCGAAATCGCTGCCAGCACTCCCGGCGCCATCTTGGCCCGCCAGTTCGACAATGCGGCAAATGTGGAGATTCACAAGCGAACCACGGCGCAGGAAATCTGGGCCGACACCGACGGCAAGGTAGACATCGTGGTTTCCGGGGTCGGCACCGGTGGCACCATCACCGGTATTGGCACCGCGCTCAAAGAGCACAACCCGGAGGTAAAGATCTACGCGGTTGAGGCTGCCGAATCTGCCGTGCTGTCTGGCGAACCGAAGGGCCCGCACAAGATTCAGGGCATTTCGCCGGGCTTCATCCCGTCCATTCTCGACTTGGGTGTGGTCGACGGCATCATCAAAGTCACCGGGGATGACGCCATCGACTGGGCCCGGCGGGTCGCGAAAGAAGAGGGGCTGCTGCTGGGGATTTCCTCCGGCGCGGCGTTGCGCGCTGCGGCCGATCTGGCTGCGGATCCGGCCAATGCGGGCAAGACCATCGTGGTCATCAGCCCCGACTGGGGTGAGCGCTACCTGTCCACGCCGTTGTACGCCGACCTGCTCGCCTAAGACGTAACCACGAAATCACAGGCGGCCCGTCCCCATCCTCCGGGGCGGGCCGCCTGCTTTGCGTTAGGGCCCAGCTGGACGTCGCTGCTAGCCTTGGCCACATGTTCCTTGCCCGCGCAGACCTCATGATGATGATGTCGCGCGCGCGAATGCGCCGCCGCTGAACGGCAGGTGCCCCGGTCTCGTCCCGGCTACGGTGTGACGAAACCAGCCCGATCGAAGTGCTCTTTCGATCTGCCGTCAGCGGATTCTTCGCCCAGAACCGACACGCATCCAAGGACACGACACCCATGACCTTTTCTTTCTGTCCGGATCGGAATCACCGATGAGCGGCTCCGATCACACGTCAGACTCTCGACGCCGTCCGTCCCCGTCGAAGCGCACCGCCACCGTGCGAGCCGGGATCGAAACCGACACCGCCTTTGGTGCGGTCACCCCGCCGATTCATCTCAGCACGTCTTATGCCTTTGATGGGCTGGACGGGCGAGGCCTCTACGACTACAGCCGTTCGGGAAACCCCACCCGCGATCTGTTCGCGCAAGCAGTAGCCGATCTTGAGGGTGGCGCCACCGGTAGCGTCACAGGATCGGGAATGGCCGCCATCAGCACCGCGCTCGAAGCTCTCGTACCCGTCGGAGGTACCGTGCTTGCCCCTCGCGACTGCTACGGCGGCACCTGGCGGTTGCTGGATGCGTTCGCTCGACGCGGCAGGCTCAGCGTGCGATTGGTCGATTTCGGCGATCCGAACGCGACCCAGGCAGCGTTGGATGCCGGTGCAGATGTGGTGTGGGTGGAAACCCCATCCAACCCCCTGCTGCGGGTGACGGACATTTCTGCGGTGGCGAAGGCCGCGCATGCGGTTGGCGCCACGGTGGTGGCCGACAACACTTTTGCAACCCCGGTTTTGCAGCGCCCATTGGAACGGGGAGCCGACGTGGTCGTCCATTCGGCGACCAAATATCTCAACGGGCATTCCGATGTTGTTGCGGGGGTGATCGTGGCCCGTGATGCGGAACTCGGCCTTGAACTGGGGTGGTGGGCAAACACGCTCGGCACCACGGGCAGCCCCTTCGATTCCTACCTTGCGTTGCGAGGCCTGCGCACCCTGCAGTTGCGGATGGAGGCCGCTCAACGGGGCGCTGCGCAGATCGTTGAGCTCCTGGTCTCGCATCCGGCGGTCACCGCCGTCCACTACCCGGGCTTGCCGCAACACCCAGACCACGCACTCGCTCAGCAGCAATTGCAGGGGTTCGGGGCCATCGTGAGTTTTGAACTGGCCGGGCCGGACGCGGTGCGTCAGTTGCTCGATCAGCTGAAGTTGTTCAGTCTGGCCGAAAGCCTGGGCGGGGTGGAGTCATTGATCTCGCATCCGGCGTCGATGACCCATGCGGCCATGCCCGCCGACGTTCAGTTGGCAGCCGGAATTACGCCCGGGCTGGTCCGGCTCAGCGTCGGCATTGAGGACCCTGTCGACCTAGTGGCCGACCTTCAAGCCGGGCTGGATCAGGTGGCGTCTCACGCGCGCCGATCCCGGTGAACGAGCTGTTCAGGTGAGCGGCAGCTGGCGGCCCCAGCAAGATTCGAACTTGCGACACAAGGTTTAGGAAACCTCTGCTCTATCCCCTGAGCTATGGAGCCTTGACCCTTGGAAGGGGCGTCGTCAGCCTACCGTGATCTTGACCGCAGCCCGGTTTGGCAAGGTGCCCCGTGCCCCCGGGTTCGTACACGAATGGCTTGGAATCGCCTGGCCGTTCAGGTAATCTCGGAGCTGAGAGTGACGCACGCGATGTTGTCTCCTGGGGGTGGGTAGACGGCTTTAAGCCCTTCGCGGTGCGTCACTCTCGTTTTTGTTTGCCGTCTTTCATTGCCGATGCCCAGCTCGTAGTTGGGCTGATTGTTGGCCGGTGTCCTAGCATCAAGGCCATGAGCGAAGACGCGCTGACGCGCTGCCTGACGAAGATGCACGCAGCCCGAATCAGTCAACCGGCGATCGACACTTTCGCTCATTATTGGCGGCAGTGCGCTTCGGGTGTGACGGGCATGGTCGCTGAAGATACGATCCGTCCACTCACGGACCTGCCCGCGCTTGCCGACCTTGACATTGATGCCGCCACCGCGTCCCAGGCGATGCGCCAGACGGTGTTGATTCGGCTCAACGGCGGACTGGGAACGTCCATGGGGTTGGATGCGGCAAAGACCCTGCTGCCGGTGCGTGAAGGCAAGAACTTTCTGGACTTGATCGTCGGCCAGGTTCGGCATGCGCGCGCCGAGTATGGGGCGCGGCTTCCGGTGATCTTTATGAACAGTTTCCGCACCCGCGAGGACACTGTGGCCCACCTGTCGGCCTACCCGGATCTTGCGGTGGACGGCCTTGCCCTCGACTTCCTACAAAATGCTGAGCCGAAAATTCTTGCTGAGGATCTGTCCCCGGTGGAATGGCCCGATGACCCCAATCTGGAGTGGTGTCCGCCGGGCCATGGCGACCTCTATCCGGCACTCCTGGGCACAGGCCTGTTGGATCAGCTGATCGACGCCGGATTCCGTTACGCCGCGGTCGCCAATGGGGACAACTTGGGGGCTGCGCCGAACGCAGTGCTCGCCGGATGGTTCGCCGGCACGGGTGCTGCCTATGCCGCCGAGGTGTGTCCACGGACGGCGAACGATCGCAAGGGTGGTCATCTGGCGACCCGGATCAGCGACGGGAGGCTCATCCTGCGCGAGAGCGCCCAGACTCCAGTCGAAGATCTGCCTCATTTCACTGATGAGCATCGGCATCCTTACTTCCACACCAACAATCTGTGGCTAGACCTGGTTCAGTTGCGTGCGGTCTTGGAGGATCGAGGTGGCGTCCTGGGCCTGCCTTTGATCCGCAACCAGAAGACCGTCGACCCCAATGATCCGCTTTCGCCTCGGGTGATCCAGCTAGAGAGTGCAATGGGGGCTGCGATCGAAGTCTTTGACTCTGCGCAGGCCATCGTGGTGGGCCGGGACCGCTTCGTTCCGGTGAAGACCACCAATGAACTGATGCTTCTGCGTTCGGACGTTTTTGCGTTGGGTGAAGATGCCCAGCTTCGAGCCTCGGGGACGATTCCCCAAGTGACGCTGGATCCTGCGCACTATCAACTGATCGCCGACTTTGATCGGCTCGTTTCGGTGGTGCCATCATTGCGGGAAGCCACCTCGTTCACCGTCAATGGTGAATGGCACTTTGATCAACCCAGCAGCGTTGCCGGTGCGGTCGAACTCTCCGACAACGGCCGGGCACAGTGGTACCGGTGAGTCCCCGTTGGCAGGCCGCTATCGGGTTCGCCTTGACCGGGGAACGCTTCGACTTTCCTGAGGGCGCCATGCCCGACCCTGTAGGACTGATCGCCGCGTTGGATGATCGGGGATGGACGCGTGCGCGCCTGGCGACGCACGCCCGCGAAGAGGTGGCTGCCGAGCGAACTTGGCCGCACCCGATCCCGGATGATCTCCGGCAAGATTGTTCGGCTTCGCAGCTTTATGCTGCGCTTTTGCAGGCTCGCCGTTTGGTGGATCTGGATGCGCTGATCAAACGGGGTCCTGCCCCCGATCGAGCTTTGAATGCCGACGAACGTCGATTGATGAACGACGTGCCCCCACATCACGGGAGCTAGCCGTCTAGTGCATCGAATAGCTCAACGTGCCGGACGAAGCCGCTGAGGAGATCGTGGCGGCCTGCGCTCGGCTGATCTCGATCAGTACGAGTTCGGCGTTGTTGTTGGCGAACATGCCTGAACCCTGTTGGCTGGGTAGGGCAATGACGCGGGCGTCGGCGGCGACCACGCTGAACCCGCCGCCCTTTGGGTTTGCACCTAAGACGTCGATGCGGTTGCCGGGTGCGAGCAACGAAATGCTCGCTGTGTCGGCGAACCGCACCGGAAGGGCTACGTGGCCCGCGCTGACCGTAATGCGGTCAGTCAGCAGCGATGAAGCGGTAAGTACACCTCGCTCGGGGATTTCGCTGATCACCTCGCGGCCGAGAGCTTCGTCCAGGTGCTGGAAAGCTCCGACGGCCACCATGGAAGCCGGAAGCTGGGTGACGCTCAGGTCGGCTGCGGTGAGGATGGTTCCTCCGGGAATGGTGCGGCTTGCCACCACAGTGGGGACCGTGCCCACAGCCACAGATCCCATTGAGGAAAGCGCTGCGAACACCGCAATCAGGGCAAACAGCGCGGCGAACCATCGCCGATGCCATCGCAATGCGCGCACCAGTGCGGTGAGAGTTTGATTGAAAGCCACGCCCTCACTGTGAGGCTATGAGGTGCGTTGGCGTCAGTTGTGCACAGGCTCAGTTCGCGGAGGCGGACCCTGTGGACGCCGCAGCTGTTGAGGTGTCGGCGCTGGTCGATGATTTCGATGCGGCGGACGGCTGAGCCGATGCTTCACCCGAACCGGTGCTCGACGCTTTGGCCGCGTTGCTCTTACCTTTGGTGCGGTTGTCGGTGGCATAGAACCCCGAGCCCTTGAAGACCACGCCTACCGCATTGAAGACCTTGCGCAGACGGCCAGAACACTGCGGGCATTCGGTCAGCGCATCGTCGCTGAATTTCTGCACGACTTCGAGTTCTTCACCGCACGCGGTACAGCGATATTGGTAGGTGGGCATGGTCACTTCCTGCACTAGGGTTCGCCGGGCATCGTAGCGAGACAACGTTTCAACCTCGAATCCGGTCCGAACTATTCCCGGTCACGACGCCGGTTGACAGTCGATGTGACGGCTCTCGGTCACCACAAAGCTCACCGGCTGATCCCACGGCTCGATGGGAAGCACGTCGACGATCTCGGAGTCGAACAACAGCAGGCCGCGCGGGGTTCCTGCGGTGGCGTGGAGGAGCGCCCGGTCGTACCAACCGCCGCCGGTGCCAAGCCGGTCACCGGTCAGGGTCCCGGCAAGTCCAGGCAGCAGAATCAGCTGGGCTTGGCTCAATGCCTCGGGTCCGAGGCGGGCATGTGTCGGTTGGGGGATCCCCAGCGGTCCGGCAACCATCCGCTCTCGGTCGGTGTGCCAGGCCCAATCAGGACGTTGAGGCCCGCCATCCAGCCTGGGCAACAGCACCTGCACCTGATGTTGCGTGAGCCAATCCAACAGCGCCCACGTGTCGGGTTCGAACCAGGAGGATGCATATGCCGCCACCACGTCCGCTCCTCGGCAGACGTTCAGCATCCGCTCGAAGCGTCGGGCATCAGCACCGGGATCGGCGCCGCGCACCCGTCGGCGGGCGCGCAATTCGGCACGCAGTTGGTTCTTGGCAGATGAGGACATCGGCTCGCCTGTTACGGCCTCGGCACGCATTGATTTATGGTAAGCGCATGGCACTGTTCTCGCGCGCGAAGGATTCCACGCAACCTGTCGCGTCGCCTCCATCCGCGCCTCCGACTGCCGCGGAGCCTGAACCGCTGCCTGGGGTCCCCGATACCGACCACAATGGCTTGCGCGGAATCGATGAGCACCGGGACTACCTGCTGTCGCTCATTGGCGAAATGCGTCCGTTCGGCATTGGCCTGATGGAGGCTAGCGGGCTCACTTTGTGTGAGTCACTGACCTCGGATTTGGATCTACCGATCTACACCACCGCGACGTTGGACGGTTGGGCGGTGCGCGCGTCAAGCCTTGCCGGAGCCGCCGAGGATCGTCCGATCATCTTGCCGATCGTCGGCGAGGTGCGCGTCGGTGACCTGAAAGGGCCACCGCTGACCCTGGGCACCGCAGTGAAAGTCGAAGCTGGCGCCCCGCTTCCCGAAGGGAGTGACGCTGTCGTCCCGCTGAGCTACGGATTGGTGGGCGGCGACGAGGTGCAGTTTCGGGTGGAGGCTCGGTTCCAGCAGAACATCTGGCTCGCGGGCTCACGGGTGGCTGACGGAGACAAACTGCTCGGCCATGGTGCAATGCTCACTCCACGTGCGCTGGGGCTGATCGCTGAAGTTGGCTTTGACAAGGTGCTTGCCCGCCCGCGGCCGCGTGCCGCCTTGGTTACTGCGGCATCGGGACTGGTGGAGCCGGGTCTGGCCCTGACCAGGATGCACGAACGTTATGACTCGACTACCACATTGCTGGCCGCGAGCTTGCGTGACGATGGCGCCCAGGTCTTCACCTCAGGCATCGTCCGGCCTGAGGCGCGCGCTGTCGTCGCTGCACTCAGTGATCAACTGGTCCGCGCCGACCTACTGATTCTCGTCACTGATCGGGCAGAGGAACTGATGCCTGGTCTGGCCGGGATGGGCAGTTTCGATCTGGCCAATGTGGACGGCTTCACACAACAGTTGATCTTCGGACTGGTCGGGCCCGACCGGATTCCGCTGATGGTGCTGCCTTTGAACCCGGTCCCTGCCTACCTGGCCTACGAATTATTCGGACGTCCCCTGGTTGAGCGGCTGGGAGGTCAAGAGATCAGCGAACCGGATTTGATCGACGGCCACATTTCCAGTCCGCTGGAGAGTGATCCGATCCGGACCCGTCTGGTGCTGGCACACAGTACGTCGGCCGGGGTTCGTCCGCTGCCGTTCGTCGGCGATCAAGGTGCCGCCGAGTTGGCTGACGCGAACACTGTGGCTTTTGTTCCCGCCGGGATGGGCACCTTGGCCGCGGGCAGCGGCGTGGTGTGCTGGGTTCTGGACTGAACCGGCCGGGAAATGGCAGCAAGGAACTGGCCGATCCGGCTCGAAAACTCTTCCGTGGTGTTGCGTCCGCTGCGGCGATCCGACGAAACCGAGTGGCTGCGAATCCGTTCCGCTGACCCGCTGTGGTTCCGCCGGTGGGATTCGACGCGCCCTCCAAACTCCCCAGAGCCGACGCTGACTTTTTCGCGCCTGGTCCGGATGCTCAATCAGCGGGCGCGCCGCGGGCAAGCGCTGCC
>CAYWIN010000065.1:0-1849 GCA_964458365.1 uncultured Propionibacteriaceae bacterium | reverse complement strand
GTGGAGTACACCGCGCCAGGCGAGGCCCCGAAGTTCATTGGCCAGGTGACGGTATCGGGCATCGCTCGGGGTTCTGCAGCATGGGCTCAGATCGGCTATTGGATTGATCCAGATTTCGCCGGTCGGGGCATCATTCCGACTGCTGTGGCGATGGCCTGCGATCACTGTTTTGCCATCGGCCTGCACCGGCTGGAGATCGCGATTCGTCCAGAGAACACCAATTCGTTGGCGGTTGTCCGCAAGCTGGGTTTTCGATTGGAGGGTCGCCGTGAGCGTTATATGCACGTCAACGGCGAGTGGCGTGACCACGACATGTATGTGATGAATGCAGAGGATGTCGACGGGTCTGTGCTGGGTTCTTATCGCGCCAGTCGGCAGGAGACAGGTCGGGACGTCGCTGGTCGAGATTGATCCCACCGGTCAGGCGTAGTTGTGGGCCGCCGGTGTGGCTCGAGATGTCAAATCTTCGACACTCCGTCGCTGGTTGGCCGGGATGCGAAGGCTCGACCCTTAGCGTTTTGACTATGGGTTTCACCGGTCTGATCTTCGGCGCCATTGCGGCTGCTTGGCTGGTGTACCTGGTGCCGTTCTTTTTGCGTCGTGGTGACAGCCAAGATCAGGAAGCCGATCCGGTCATGGAAGGGGCGATGGCCGTGACCATCGTCCGCAGTGGCGAGTCGCTGGCCGAGTCGAATCCGGTCGCTGTGACGGTGTCTACCCCGCTTACCCGACGTTCGCAGCTCCGCGAACTCACGATGCTCGATGCCCAGGCCGCGCAGCGCCGTCGGCGGGTGCTCATCTTCTTGCTGCTGGTGCAAATCGCGGTGGCCGTTTTGGCCGCGGTCGGAATCGGTGACTGGTGGGTGGCTTTGATCCCATCGGCCTTGATCGTGGCCTTCCTGGTGATTGCCCGTTTCAGCGTGCGCGCGATGCGGGCCGACTTTGCGCGGCGAGCTGAGAAGATTCGCGGCGGGGCTGAAGAGGACACTGCAGCTTTGTCGCTGACCGAGTTGGACCTCGCCGCTCACGAGCATTCGATTGAGTTGAGCCTTCCGGTGGGCGGCCCAGGATCGTTGTGGGATCCCGTGCCGATTGCCCGACCGACGTACATGTCTTCCCCGTTGGGGCCTCGTACGGTGCGGACGATCGATTTGGCGGCCCCGGTACCGACTCCGGGTGTCCCGGTTACCGCCGATCCGATTGTGGAGCCGGTAGAGCCTGCAGCGCCCGATCAGCAGCGCAACGAGGACGTCGGCTGACCGTTTCCGGCTGGCCGTGTTCGTCCTGACTTGGGATGAAACGCGAATGCCCGCCACGCGGCGGGCACAACACGCGTGCCGGTCGGGGAGGCGGCTGCGGCTCTGATGCGCCAGAGCGACCGCAGCGGCCACGGGCCCCCCATCGAAGTCATGAGCGGTGGGGGGTCCGTCACGTCTGGGGAGTGGGTGGTCTCGGCTCGCCCTGCATGCGCGAGCGAATCGCACCGGGTGAAGCATCTCGATGCTAGCTTGAGGTCTCATGAGCGCTTCTCCGGCGGGTGGCAGTTTGATCAATTGTGCATACTTGCCATCCGGGTGTTAAGCCGTGGCTACACTTGCCTCAGGTGGGCGGCGCGGGACTGCGCGAAAGGAGCGCCTGCTCAAGCGTGGCGAGAAGGCGTCGGTTGTTGCTGTAGTGCGAAGCGATGGCCGATGTCCAGCGGATGAGTTCCTTGAGGAGGTTCAAGTTGCTCAGTTCGCCTCACGGATCGAGGCGTTCTGTGCCATAGGGCGCCTTAGGTCGCCAGAGCTGATGAACAAGGCCAGTTCGGGTAAGGACCGTCCGGTCGTATGGGAGATCAAGGCAGACA
>CAYWIN010000064.1:0-9704 GCA_964458365.1 uncultured Propionibacteriaceae bacterium | reverse complement strand
AACGAGCGCCGCGATTTCCAAGCCGAAGAAGTCTTCGAAGAAGGCTGCCGCGGAAGAAGCTCCGACTGAAGAGGAAGCCCCGGCAGCTCCTGCTGCTGAGGAAGCCCCCGCAGCGGAAGCCCCCGCGAAGGCTGAGGAGGCCTGAGCATGCTCGCTGACGCGTTAGAGCATCTAGTCCGTGGGCTGGTGCCCAATCCGGACGAAGTTCGCGTCCGCGAGTACGAGCGGGGTCGGACCCGAACCCTTGAGGTTCGGGTGCATCCCGAAGACATCGGCAAAGTCATCGGCAGGCAGGGCCGCACGGCTAGCGCTCTGCGAACGGTGATGGGCGCCCTCTCGGGGCGTGAGCAGCTGCGAATCGACTTTGTCGATGTTGATCGCCGCTCCCGTCGTCGCAACTGAGTGCCCGACCGGCCTCGGTTGAGAAAAGACCAGGTTGCCGCCCCGTACGCTTCTTGCGACGGGGCGGCCCCATTTTTTGGAGGATCTTGATGGTTCAGCAAGTGATCGTGGGAACCGTCGGTCGTCCACATGGTTTGCGCGGCGAGGTTTTGGTGCGTCCGCGCACTGACCAGATTGAGCTGCGTTTCGCGACGGGGCAGCGACTCGTGGGCGGCGGACGTACCTGGGAAGTTGTCGGGCACAAGCTGGTAGCCGATCGGCTGGTGGTCTCCTTCGCCGGGGTAAGTGATCGATCATCGGCGGAAGCACTGCGGGGAATGGATGTGTGGGCCGACAGTGAAACGGACGTTTTGGGTGATGACGAGTTTCACATCTCCACTTTGGTGGGCCTCGATGTTCGCTCTCCAGACGGGGAGGTGCTGGGTTCACTGACCGGAGTGGAACGCCGCGAAGTGCAGGATCTTCTGGTGGTGCGGACGCCGGCGGGGGAGCGGCTGGTGCCTTTCGTAGCAGAGCTGGTGCCCTCGGTCGTCCCCGACGAGGGCTATCTCGTGGTGAATCCGATCCCTGGCCTGCTGGATGAGGTGCCCGATGCGGATTGATTTCGTCAGTATCTTCCCGGAGTACTTCGGGCCGCTGTCATTGTCATTGGTTGGCAAGGCCGTGGAGACAGGTCTGGTTGAAATAGGCGTCCATGACTTGCGTCAATGGACCCACGATCGGCATCGCACGGTCGATGACACTCCCTATGGCGGCGGCGCCGGGATGGTGATGAAACCCGAGCCGTGGGGAGAAGCCTTGGATTCTTTGGTCCCGGCCGACGGCCCCATGCCGACTTTGGTGATTCCCACACCCTCCGGCGACCTTTTTCGGCAGCAAACTGCGCACGAATTGGCTGGTGCGCAGCGGCTCATCTTCGCCTGCGGGCGTTACGAGGGCATCGACGCCCGAGTGGCCGCGTATGCCCGCGAGCGGATGGTGGTGCGCGAGGTGAGCCTGGGTGACTATGTGCTCAACGGGGGAGAGGTGGCCGCGTTGGCCATCACCGAAGCAGTGGTGCGTTTACTGCCTGGCGTCCTGGGTAACCCCGAATCGTTGCGCGAGGAGTCTCACGCCGAAGAGCTGGGTGGGTTGCTGGAATACCCGGTGTTCACCAAGCCTGCACAGTGGCGAGGGATGTCAGTACCACCGGTGTTGCTCAGCGGACATCATGGACAGGTGGCGCAATGGCGGGCCGATCAAGCACGTCATGTCACCGCTGTCCGCCGTCCAGACCTCCTCGATGGGCCTGATTTACGTCAACAGTGAGTATCTGAAATCAGATATCGCCCCTAGTCGGTTCAAAAAGGTCCATAATCTGAGACTTTTAGCTCAGCAATGTCCGCCCATGAGGCAAACCGGGCGTCCAACTCACTATGGTTTGCTCCGTGGCGACAACGACCCTTACTCCTCATCAGAGGGCTGTCCGATCTACGGTTGCGCTGAAGGCCTTGATGGCTATCACCGGCCTGATGTTGATCGGGTTCCTCTTGATGCACATGTACGGCAACCTCAAGATGTTCTTTGGGGCCGACGCGTTTAATCACTACGCGGAATGGCTCAAGGGCGACATCCTCTATCCGATCCTGCCTAAGGGCTGGTTCATCTGGATCTTCCGTGTCGGCATGGTTCTCGCCGTCGTCTTGCACCTGTACTCAGCCTTCGTGCTGTGGTCGCGTGCCAAAGCTGCGACGCCGTCAACGTACAAAGCACGTAAGACGCTGTCGCAGACCTACTCTGCGCGCACCATGCGTTGGGGCGGAGTCATCCTCGCTGGCTTCCTGGTCTTCCACTTGGCGCAGTTCACCGTGCATTCGGCTCTGGTCGGCGGTGACTTCGGAAAGGTCTATGCCAACTCGCCGTTCAACATGGTGATCGGTGAGTTCAGCTTGTGGTGGATGGTGCTGCTCTACGCCCTCTGGGTGGCCGTGGTGTGCATGCACGTTCGGCACGGCTTCTGGAGCGCCTTTGCCACCTTGGGTGCGAATACCAGCGCCAAAGCCCGTGCAGTCATCAACGGATGCGCGTGGGCCGTGGCAGTCCTGCTCTACCTCGGCTTCATGCTCATGCCGGTGGCCGTTTACTTCGGATGGATCAACTGATGGCTACGACTTCGAAAACGAGCCCGACTGACTTCTTTGCGGTCGGCAACGACATTGCTGATACCAAGGCTCCTGCTGTCCCCATCGAGAAGAAGTGGTCGCAGCGCAAGTTCGACACCAAGCTGGTGAACCCATCCAACCGTCGCAAGATGACCATCATCATCGTGGGGACGGGCCTGGCGGGGGCATCGGCGGCCGCATCTCTGGGTGAGGCTGGCTACAACGTCGTCAACTTCTGCTACCAAGACAGCCCCCGACGCGCGCACTCGATTGCGGCCCAAGGCGGTATCAACGCCGCGAAGAACTACCGCAATGACAATGACTCGGTGTACCGGTTGTTCTATGACACGGTGAAGGGCGGCGACTACCGCGCCCGCGAGACCAACGTCTATCGCCTCGCCGAAATCAGTGCCAACATCATCGACCAGTGCGTAGCGCAGGGAGTGCCCTTCGCCCGTGAATACGGCGGTCTGTTGGATAACCGCTCATTCGGCGGTGTGCAGGTGCAACGTACTTTCTACGCTCGCGGCCAAACGGGGCAGCAGCTGCTGATCGGCGCCTACCAAGCTCTGGAACGCCAAGTAGCGGCGGGCACAGTCACGAACCACACCCGTCATGAGATGGAAGAACTGATCACGGTCGATGGACGGGCACGCGGCATTGTGACGCGCGATCTGATCACCGGAGAGATCGAAACCTGGCTCGGTGACGCGGTGGTCTTGGCCACCGGCGGTTACGGCAATGTGTTCTTCCTGTCCACCAATGCGATGGGGTCGAACGTCACTGCCGCATGGAAGGCTCACCGTAAGGGCGCCTACTTCGCCAACCCGTGCTATACGCAGATCCACCCGACCTGCATTCCGGTACACGGCGAGTCGCAGTCCAAACTCACATTGATGAGCGAGTCGCTGCGTAACGACGGCCGCATCTGGGTTCCGAAGAATGTTGCCGATTGCGAGAAGGATCCTCGCGACATTCCCGAAGAAGACCGTGACTACTACTTGGAGCGGATCTACCCGTCGTTCGGCAACTTGGTGCCGCGCGATATCGCGTCGCGGCAGGCCAAGAACATGTGTGACGAAGGACGCGGCGTCGGTCCGGCGATCAAAGAGACAGACCATGACGGCAATGAGCGCATGGTGCGTCGCGGGGTCTACCTCGACTTTGCCGAAGCGATCGAGCGTCTGGGGAAGGACGGCGTGGCAACCCGCTACGGCAACCTCTTCGACATGTACGCCCAGATCACCGGTGAAGATCCTTACGCGACTCCGATGCGGATCTACCCTGCCGTCCACTACGTGATGGGCGGGTTGTGGGTTGACTATGACTTGGAGAGCTCGATTCCTGGCCTGTACGTCGCAGGCGAGGCGAACTTCTCCGACCATGGCGCAAACCGGTTGGGTGCTTCGGCCTTGATGCAGGGGTTGGGCGACGGTTACTTCGTCCTTCCGAACACCATCAATGATTACTTGGCTGGTTCACCGAAGTTTGCCGAGGTCGATGAGTCTCACCCGGCCGTGGTTGAAGCAGTATCGTCCGCCACCGAACGGATCGAAAAGCTGCTGAGCATCCAGGGCAACCGCACGGTGGACTCCTTCCACAAGGAACTTGGCCACATCATGTGGGAATACTGCGGCATGGAGCGCACCGAGGAGGGACTCAAGACGGCGATTGGCAAGATCGACGATCTTCGCGAAGAGTTCTGGAACAACGTCAAGGTCACCGGCGTAAATGAGGACTTCAACCAGGCTCTGGAACGGGCTGGACGGGTTGCTGACTTCATTGAACTGGGTCGTTTGATGTGCGTGGATGCACTTCACCGGCGCGAATCTTGTGGCGGCCACTTCCGTGCGGAGAGCCAAACCGAGGACGGCGAGGCGCTGCGTCATGACGATCAGTTCCTCTACGTGGGGGCTTGGGAGTATGCCGGTGCCGGGGTTAAGCCGGTGCTGCACAAGGAACCATTGGTTTATGAGGCCATCGAGTTGAAGCAACGGAGTTACAAGTGAACATCACCTTGCGCGTATGGCGCCAAACGAACGCCCAGTCCGAGGGGCGCATGGTCACTTACCAGGTTCGCGATGTGTCTGAAGACATGTCCTTCTTGGAGATGCTCGACCTGCTGAATGAGGACCTCACCTTGAAGGGTGAGGAGCCGGTGGCCTTCGATAGCGATTGCCGCGAGGGTATCTGTGGCTCCTGTGGTGTGGTGATCAATGGCACCGCTCATGGCCGGGGAAACTCGCCGGTGGCGACGACCACCTGTCAGCTGCATATGCGTTCCTTCGCTGATGGGGCCGTGATTGATGTCGAGCCGTGGCGGGCCGGCCCGTTCCCCGTCATCAAGGACCTGGTTGTGGACCGTTCGGCCTTCGACCGGGTGATCCAGGCTGGTGGTTTCGTTTCGGTGAACACCGGCGCGGCCCCGGAAGCCCACGCCAACGCGGTCAGCAAGCTGAAGGCTGATCGGGCCTTCGATGCGGCAACGTGTATCGGTTGTGGCGCTTGCGTGGCGGCGTGTCCGAACCACTCAGGAATGCTCTTTGCTGCGGCGAAGATCACTCACCTGGCCATGCTTCCGCAGGGCCAGCCTGAACGTCCATTGCGGATCAAGAAGATGATTGGTGCCCACGATGAAGAGGGATTCGGTGGTTGCACCAACATCGGCGAATGTGCCGCAGTGTGCCCTAAGGAGATTCCGCTGGACACCATTGGCCAGCTCAACCGCGATCTGATCGCCTCGTTGTTCAAGCGAGACGGCAAGTAAGACCAACAAAGAGCTGTGGCCCCGGGGAAACCCCCCGGGGCCACAGCCATGTGTGAGGTGAGTTGTTCACTACGTCATCAACTGCACGGTGATCATGTGGTGGTCGGAGCCCCATTTGCCCGTGCCCGGGAGCAACAGGTACTGGGCGGCGTAAAGGTTCCGTGTGGTCAGGGCGAAGTCATAGGCGACTCCTCCGACCTTGAACTTGCTCAACGTCTCGACGTTGGCGTTGAAACGCAGCACTGCTGAGGTGCGGGTCGATTTCTGTCCAAAGCGTGCCGCGTAGTTCTCGAAAGGACTGTTGACGTTGGCGTTGGCACCAATCTTGTTGGTTTTCATCGACTTTTTCGAACCGGTGTGCCAGTTCGTATCACCCATCAAGAGTGTCGGAACGCGTTGGCCCGAGGTGAATTTGCTGATCTGCTTCCACTGGGCAACCCGCGCGTTCTGCTTGTTCCATTCGGATCCTTCGGCGTTCTGAGGCTCTTCCAAATGGAACTCGAGGACGTTGATCACTTCTGAGGTGCCGCGGTTCTGGAGTCGCACATTGACGAAGCCATGGATGCGATCGGACTTCTTGGAGAACTTGTAGGCCTTGCCGCCGGCAAACTTCCAGGTGTTCTTGTCCCAAATGACCGTCTGGAATCGTGCTTGTGGTGTTTTTGCCTTCGGGAAGTAGTCGTAGTTCTTGCCGAGCTTCTTCGCGATTTTTGCTGCATGCTTCGGGCTGGCTTCGGTCAGACCGTAAACGCTGGCCTTGCCGGGCACGCCATCGGCGTAGAAGTGGGTCAGACGATTCATCACCTTCCCAAGGCGTTTCGCATTCAGATCCTTGGTGACGGCTTGAACGTTCCAATGCACGGCGAAGACCTGCGGTAGCACGGAAAGCGAGGGTTTGAGCGCCGAAGCGTTTGATTGAGGCAATGCTCCGGTGGCCGCCTGAGCATGGGGGCTCAGCCCAACGCCGGTGAGGGCGGTCGCTGCACCAATCAAGCAGCTTGCCGCTGCCACAGATATTCTGCGCGATCCCTTCATAGAGAGATTCCTTTCGATTGCGGTCGATGCTCAAGAAAAGTGCGAACATCGTTCGCCAACGATAGGGGTGTTCTCGTCTGCGCGCATCAGGCAAGCCCCGACGTGGATACCTTGGAGAGTTCTCCCCGATTTCCTGGGCGGGCATCCGGTGTGGCAAACTTGGTCGTCGTTGTGTGAACGCGCCCCTGCCACAGGGGGAAGGTGCGTTCCAATCAGTCGTGAAAGACAAATCGAGGTGACCTGTGGCACCGGCGAGGGAACCATGAATAAGTTGGTTGAGCAGGTCGCAGCGAGTGCGCTTCGTGACGACATCCCCGAGTTTCGCCCCGGCGATTCGGTGAAGGTGCACGTGCGAGTCGTTGAAGGTAACCGCTCTCGTATTCAGGTCTTCGCCGGCACGGTCATTTCCCGGAACGGCGCAGGCGTTGCGGCTGCATTTACCGTGCGCAAGCTGAGCTTTGGTACCGGCGTCGAGCGGACCTTTCCGCTGCACAGCCCCATCATTGAGAAGATCGAAGTGGAGCGTTTCGGTGATGTCCGTCGCGCCAAGCTCTACTATCTACGTGGGCTTCGCGGTAAGGCCGCCAAGATCAAGGAGAAGCGCGACCGCTAGTGGCTCAACGAGGGTGGTTTTTCGTGGCCACTCTGTGTGAAAGGTGACCAGGTGAGCGCGTCGAGCAAGGCGGGGGAGGAGCAATCGTCCTCGTCCACCAGCAGCGTTGGCTCCTGGTTGCGCGAGATCACGATTGTCGTTCTCGGAGCATTGATCGCCTCCACACTCTTGCGGCTCTTCGTCGCGCAGATGTTCGTCATCCCTTCAGCGTCGATGGAGAACACCCTCCTGGTTGGCGACCGGGTCGCGGTGCAGAAGGTGGTTCCTTACCAGCGTGGGGACATCATCGTCTTTCGCGATTCACTGATGTGGTTGCAGGATCCGCCTCCGAAGGTTTCGCCGGGGCAGCAATTCCTGGCCTTTATCGGTTTGGCTCCAGATGAAAGCTCCAATCATCTGATCAAACGGGTGATAGGTGTGGCAGGCGACGAGGTCGCCTGCTGCGACGCCCGCGGACGCCTTACCGTGAATGGAACCGCGCTCAATGAGCAGTCCTATTTGTATATCGATCCCACGACGGGGCGGCAGGTCGACCCCTCGTCGGTGGCTTTTGATGTGATCGTCCCTGCCGGAACCGTCTTCGTGATGGGGGACCACCGCGATGCGTCTCAAGACTCGCGGTTCCACCTCACTGAGGATGTACCCGGACGCCCGGCGGGTTTCAAGGCTTTCGTGCCGACAAGCGACATCGTGGGGACGGCTGTGGCTGTGGTCTATCCGTTCGACCGTTTCCACATCCTGTCCCGTCCGGCAACCTTTGACACTGTCCCCGCTCCGACGAAGGCTCCACCTTCCGCGCCGGTGATCAAGGTGGTTCCTGACCGGTGAGCAGGGTTTCCTCCAGGTCATGACGGGGCATAGCGAAGATCTGTACGCCTACGAGGCTGCGCTTCGTGAAGGTGGCTTCGCGCTGATCGCGGGGGCTGACGAGGCAGGGCGCGGCGCATGTGCGGGTCCATTGGTTGCCGGCGCCGTCATCTTGTCTCCCGGACCCGATGGTCACATCGAAGGGCTTGCCGATTCCAAGCTGCTTTCTGCGAAGCGCCGCGAGGCGGTTTACGAACGGATCCTCGAACAAGCCCTGGCCTGGTCCGTCGTGGCGATAGAGCCCGCAGAATGTGACCGTCTGGGAATGCAGGAGGCTAACCTCACCGCTCTACGTAAGGCGATCGCTGGGCTCGATATCGCACCAGATTTCGCCTTGACGGATGGTTTCAGCGTGGATGGCTTGGGCGTCCCGGGTTTGTCCATGTGGAAAGGCGACCGGGTCGCGGCCTGCATTGCGGCTGCGTCGGTGATTGCGAAAGTGACCCGGGATCGTGAGATGGCCGAGTGGCACCTTCGGTACCCCGAGTACGGGCTGGACATCCACAAGGGCTATTGCACGGCGATGCATCAGCAGCGCTTGGAAGAGAACGGTGCGAGCGCCATCCACCGTCAGTGCTTCGACAACGTGAGGCGAGCCGGTAAAGTGAAATCGCTATGAGCGCCGAAGATCTTGAGCAGTACGAGGCCGACCTCGAACTGCAGCTGTACAAGGAATACAAAGATGTGGTCGGCATCTTCACCTATGCCGTGGAGACTGAGCGCCGGTTTTATCTGTGCAACGCGGTGGACCTGAAGGTGCGTACTGAGGGCGGCGATGTCTACTACGAAGTGTCGATGGGTGACGCGTGGGTGTGGGACATGTACCGTCCGGCTCGCTTTGTGAAGAGTGCCAAGGTTTTGACCTTCCGCGACGTTTCGATCGAAGAAATCGTTCACAATGATTTGAAGGTTCCCGACGGTCTGTGACCGGTCCGCTGTGGACAGCGGTTCGGTGATCCACAGTCCTGAGCTGGGCTGACACACAACAGTCCAAGCCACCCATAGTCACTGCCGGAGGTGGTTGACGATGGAGAAAGCGGAAGTTTGGCACACCGGCGAAGAACTCGCTGCCCAGTATTTGACCCGCTTGGGTTGGACGATCATCGCGCGCAACTGGCGATGTAGTGTCGGCGAACTCGACATCATCGCTTCGGAGCCGGGGGAACCTGGCGAACCCGATGCTGTGGTGATCTGCGAGGTGAAGAGTAGGCAGGGAACTGGGTTTGGGCTTCCGGTCGAAGCCGTCACCAGAGCCAAAGTGGCGAAGCTTCGTGAGGTCGCTCTGCACTGGCTTCAAGCGCAAAACCATCCCATTGGGCCGCTGCGATTTGATGCCCTGGGGGTGCTGTGGTCGCCTTCGGGGGAAATCAGCATTGACCATCGGCGAGAGATCTGCTGATGCGTCAAGCCACCGCGCATTCTGTGGCTTTGGTCGGCATGCAAGGTGCCCTGATCGAAACCGAGGTCGCCATTGGGGGCGGGTTGCCCAGCACCACGATGGTCGGGCTGCCCGACGCCGCTTTGAAAGAGGCCAAGGAGCGATGTCGTGCGGCCATGGCGACTGTGGGCGCGGGATGGCCCAGTGGATCGGTGACGATCAACCTTTCGCCGGCGGCATTGCCGAAAGCTGGATCCCATTATGACTTGGCTATTGCCGCTGCGGTGGTGGCGGCGCGGGGCACCTGCCCCGCTGAGGCCACTGCAGACTTGGTTCTCTTTGGTGAACTCGGACTTGACGGTCGAGTCCGAGCCGTCCGGGGTCTGTTGCCCCTGCTCTTGACCGTGCTGAGTCATGGGCGGAGCCGTGTCGTGGTGCCAGCCAGCCAGCTCCAGGAAGCCTCACTCGTGGTTGGACTTACGGTTATGGGCGCAGCAGATC
>CAYWIN010000063.1:0-9708 GCA_964458365.1 uncultured Propionibacteriaceae bacterium | reverse complement strand
ATATGGCTCTCTGACGAAGGGCTACGTCGGCTACAACACCGTCACGCGCGCGCAGCAACGCGAACTCGTCGACCAGATCGACGCGACCCGCGAACCACTGTCCAAACTCACCAACGCCGTGCTCGGCGTGCGCTGAGGAGAAACCGATGACCACAACAAACCCGTCCGGATCTCCGCGCGATCCCGACGACGACGCTCCGACCAGTCCTGCCACGACCGGTCCGGAAGCCGAGCAGTCGCGGAGCCGAGACCGGCTCTCCCGACGCGGCCTGCTCGCCTTGGGTGGCGGTGTCGGCCTCGCGGTCGGCGCCGCCGCCGGAGGAATCGCCGCATCCGCTATCGATGCCGCCGGGTCTCCATCCGGGTCGAATCAGGAATACGCCTTTTTCGGCGATCACCAGTCAGGCATCATCACTCCCGCACAAGACCGGCTCCATTTCGCGGCATTCGACCTTCGACCTCAGGTCACGGCCAACCAACTGAAGAATCTCCTCACCGAGTGGAGTTACGCCGCCAACCGGCTGATGATGGGTCTCGATGTCAGCGCCAAGGGCGCTTTCGGTGGCGGACCCTATTTGCCTCCCGACGACACCGGGGAGGCAGCTGGGCTGGGGCCGTCGGGCCTCACCATCACGATCGGAGTGGGCCGCTCGCTGTTTCTCGATGCCCGTGGCACCGATCGTTTCGGACTGGCCCGGAAACTCCCCCGCGAGTTCACTGCTCTCCCCACCATGGTCAACGACTTCATCCAGCCCGCCCGCTCCGGTGGCGATCTCTGCATTCAGGCCTGCGCCAACGATCCGCAGGTTGCCGTCCATGCGATTCGGAACCTCACCCGGATCGGTTTTGGACGCGCGCGGCTTCGCTGGTCCCAGCTAGGTTTCGGACGTACCTCGTCCACGTCGACGTCCCAAACCACTCCTCGCAACCTTTTCGGACAAAAGGACGGCACGAACAACATCAAGGCTGAAGACCCGGCAAAACTGGCCCAGAACGTCTGGATCAGCCAAGGCCCGGATTGGACTCATGGCGGGTCGTACCTGGTGGCGCGTCGGATCGCCATGAGCGTCGAAGTGTGGGACGGTCTGCGTCTGGAGGAACAAGACCGCGTGCTCGGTCGGGAAAAGGGGTCCGGGGCGCCACTGTCGGGGGGCCACGAGTTCACCCCGCCTGATTTCGCCCGGACCGGCGCTGACGGCAGACCTCTCATCGATCCCCGCTCCCATGTGGCACGTGCTCACCCCGACAACAACCACGGGATCGCCATGCTTCGACGTGGCTACAACTACGTGGATGGTAATGACGACACCGGACGTCTCGACGCAGGACTGTTCTTCATTGGCTTCGTGAACAACCCGGATCGGTTCACGCAGGTCCACCGGAACATGGCCCGCGATGACATGTTCGTGGAGTACCTGAAGACGACCTCATCCTCGGTCTTCCTGGTCCCGCCGGGTGCGAAACCGGGTGGCTACGTCGGGGCGGGCCTCTTCGGTGGCTGATCCGTCGTCGATCCATTCCGCTTGCGGGTCGCCATCCCCCAGCGACCCGCAAGCTCTCCCGATAGCCCTGCTCAGGCACTAGCCTGTGAAAGGTGATCCGCTTCGTCGCGTTCGATCTGGGCAAGGTGCTGGCCTCTCCGCCCGACCTGTTCTCTGCCCCCGCAAAGTACCTGGGCGTTTCCACCGAGGCGTACCGCGAGCTGTACTGGGCTGGCCGTCCGGCCTATGACCAGGGCGGTTCGCGCCTGGAGTATTGGGGGCCGCTGCTGACCGGTCTCGGGCTGGAGCCAACTGCCGACATCATCACCCACCTCGCCAATCTGGATGCCCAACTGTGGATTCAGCTGCGTCCATCGGCCGAAGCCATGCTCACCACGGTGTATTCCTGGGGAATGCGTACCGCCTTGGTCAGCAACGGGCCGTTGGCTTTGGGACGTGCAGTCAAGAACGCCTGCTGGGCGGCATTGATCGATCAGGTCTTCATTTCTTCTGAGTTGCGGCTCTCCAAGCCCGACCCGGCTGTCTTTCCGGCTGTCACCAGCGAACTTCAGGCGCTACCCGAAGAAGTGGCATTCATTGACGACCGTCCAGAATGCGTCCAAGCCGCACAGGATTTCGGCTGGCAGGCGCACCTATGGATCGACGACGACGATTCCTTGGCCTGGCTGACTCACCTACACCGCGGCGATTCTGCTTCTCAATAAGCGCGCCCTTCGGTGAAGAATGTCCCGGGTTTCAGCGCGAAAGCAGCGGTTTCATGACAAGTTTGGGGCATGTCGAACGCGGTATCTTCCTCACGAACTCTCCCGGCGAAGCGCAGCCCTGGACGTACTTTGGGTGCCGTCGTCGCGATCCTGATGGGCACTTTGCTCGCCCCGGTCGGAATGGTGACCTCCTGGTTCGCAAATACCATCAACGACACCGACACCTTCGTCGCTACCTACGCGCCCCTGATTTCTCATCCTGAAGTTCAGTCCTATTTGACCGAGCGAATCAGTACGGCGATTGACGAAAAGGTCAACGTCGAAGGGCTAGTTGATCAAGCCATTGAAGGCATCAACGCCAACATCAGCCGCCCGAAAGCGAAGTTGGCATTGGACGCTCTCCGCGATCCCATCGTTTCTGGACTCCGTTCGGCGATCACGAGCGTGACCGCCAAAGTCGTCGCCTCCGACGGTTTCGAAACGGCCTGGCGGGAAAGCCTCCGCGCCTCTCACTCCGAGATCGTGAAGGCCCTATCCGGCGATACCAGCGGGGCGGTAGCGATCAACCAGGACGGAATCGGAATCCGGCTCGATCCGATGATCGCGCGTGTCCGAGACGCATTGGTCGCCGACGGGTTCGGCATCGCGTCCTACATTCCCGATACCAACCGCACTGTCACGATTTTTCCCACCGATTCCGCGTTGGCAATCCAGCTGGGCTACCAGGCCACAGTAGCTGCCGGAAAATGGGTGGGGCTGATCTCCTTCGGCCTCTTAGCCCTGGGTGTGCTTGCGGCCAGGAATCACTTCAAGGCGGCCATCTGGGCTTCGGTGGGACTCGCCTTGGCCTCGGGGCTGATCTTGGTCGCTGAATCCTCGTTGCGAGTGGTGGCCCAGCTGGCGACCAAGATGCCCCCCGATGTGGTGTTGGCGTTCTACAACGCCACCTTTACCAACCTGCACGAGCTCGCTCTGGCCTGCCTGACTTTGGCCGTAGTGGTCGGCGTGGCTGCCTGGCTCGCTGGGCCATTCGAATCTGCGGAGAAGGTTCGCAGCCTCGCCGGGCGCTTCGCCACCTGGCTGCGAGCCAAGGGTGAATCCTACGATCTCAGCACCGGCAAAGCCGGCGAATGGCTGTACCGCTTCCGCACTCCGATTCGGGTGGTTGCCGTGCTGATTGGTTTCGCGATCTTGGCTTTGAATCGACCCATCACGATCAATCTGGTGGTGGTCACCGCGATCGTGATTGCGGCCATCTTGGCTGTTGTGGGCTTGCTGCAGCGGCCCATCGCATCCGCGTCGGAGGCAGAGAGCTCCGACGACATCACCGCTGACGAAAATCCGCCTGCTGAAGAGCCCCAGCCTGCGGTTGTCGCAGCCGATTCTCCAGCTGAGGTGTCGACGACACGTTCAAAGAAGCGCCGGTCTCAGCCGCCGACACCACCGGAACCGGACGGCCAGGAATAGCCGTCCTGCCCCGGCAGGAGTCGGTCAGTCGAGGGTCGCCACCAAGATGGCTTTGATGGAATGCATCCGGTTCTCTGCCTGATCGAAAACGATCGAGGCTGGCGACTCGAACACGTCTTCGGTGACTTCAAGTTCGGGCAATCCGAACAGCTGGAACACCTGCTCACCAACACTGGTTTCCCGGTTGTGATAGGCCGGAAGGCAGTGCATGAACTTCACTTCGTCCACCCCGGTACGTTCCAGGAGTTCGGTGTTCACCTGGTAGTCGCGCAGCAGCATGATCCGCTCGGTCCACACGCTTTCGGGTTCCCCCATCGACACCCAAATGTCGGTGTGGACGAAGTCGCAGCCTTTCACGCCGTCCAAGTCTTCGGTCATGGTGATCCGGGCACCGGTTGTTTCAGCTAGCTCGTGGGCGGCGCGGACCACGTCGGCCGGTGGTAGCAGCTTGGGCGGGGCGACCATTCGGACGTCCATGCCGAGTAGAGCACCACCGATCAGGAGCGAACAGCCCACGTTGAAACGGGCATCGCCCACATAGGCGAAGCTGATGTCGTGATCGTCCTTGCCGCTGGACTCACGCATGGTGAACATGTCACACAAGCTTTGAGTCGGATGCCATTCGTCGGTCAGTCCGTTCCACACCGGCACCGAGGAGTGCCGGGCGATGGTTTCGACGGTGGCCTGCTTCGCACCGCGGTATTCGATTCCGTCATAGAGCCGCGAGAGCACACGAGCGGTGTCTGCCGGAGATTCCTTGTGCCCGAGCTGGGAGGAGTTTCCGTCCATCTGTGTGACATGTGCGCCTTGATGGTGCGCGGCGACTTCAAAGGCTGAACGGGTCCGGGTGGAGGTCTTTTCGAAGATCAAGGCGATATTCGCCCCGGTGAGCCGCGGCACCTCGGTACCAGCCTTGCGAGCTGCTTTGAGTTCACCGGTCAGGTGCAGTAGCTGACGCCACTGCTCGGGTGAGTAATCAAGCTCTTTGAGGAAATGCTTGCCATGCAGGCTCACGATGCGGTTCCTTCTCAATCGTCTTCGGTATGAGAACTCTGCCAGAGCGTGGGAGCATTAGCCCATGCTCGCGCGATTTTTCGCCAGTGTGGCTGCACTGGCGGTAGCGACCTGGCTCCTTCCCGGGATCAGCACTGACGTTGGAAACGATGGATGGAGCAAGGCCTGGACGGTGATCGCGGTGGCGATGATTTTCGGGATCGTGAACTCCGTGGTGAAGCCACTATTCCGCTTCGCAACCGCCCCACTGATTTTTGTCACCCTTGGGCTGTTCTTGCTTGTGGTCAATGCGGTGCTGCTGATGCTGGTGTCGCAGATCGCTGGCGCACTCGGTCTGGCTTGGCATGTGCAGGGGTGGGGCTGGGCCTTCCTGGGAGCCCTTATTGTGTCGGTGGTCAGTTTCATCCTGAACGCCTTCTTTAAACGTGGAGAGGAACACCGTTGAACCCGCCCGAAGTGCTGTTCATCTGTTGGGGAAATATCTGTCGATCGCCGATGGCTGCTGTCGTCGCTGCGGCGAAGGCTGCACCAGAAGGCCTTGCGGTCACCTTCACCAGTGCCGGGGTGAGCAATGAAGAATCAGGGAATCCGCTTGATCCTCGTGCGGTCAAAGTCTTGACCCGGGCCGGGTATCAGCCCGGACCACATTCAGCTCACCTGGTCACTGCCGACGAGGTTCTCGCCGCCGATCTCGTGATCGGGATGGAAGAGCTTCATCTGGACAAGGTCCGCCAGCTCGTGCCGGGGGCGAAGCACCTGTACCTTCTGACCGATTTTGATCCGAACGCGGTTCCCGGGTCAGAGATCGCCGATCCTTGGTACGGAGACGAGGACGACTTCGTGATCACTTTGCGGCAAATCGAAGGGGCGATGCCCGAGGTGATGAAGCGCTGCCGAGAGGTAGTGAGCCAGCCCTGACGACTCGTTTGTTCACCTTGATGGGCCTTTCAGCGCCGAATCGGCGAGTCTGACCCCAACTGAGTGAACAAATGAGCCACGCGACTTGAACGGGTCGGCAACATTGGCCCCAGCCGTGGCAGGCTTAGACCATGCACATCCTCGTAGTTGACGATGATCAGGCGGTCCGGGACTCGCTGGCCCGCTCGCTGCGCTACTGCGGATACGAGGTGACAACCGCCAACGATGGCGTTGACGCTTTGGCTCGGCTGTCGGCGTTGAAACCTGACGCGGTCGTCATGGATGTGATGATGCCCCGGCTGGATGGCCTGGAAACCACTCGCTCATTGCGCGCCTCAGGTAACGACGTTCCGATCCTGGTGTTAACCGCTCGGGACGCGATCGGAGATCGTGTGGACGGGCTGGACGCTGGTGCGGATGACTACATGGCCAAGCCCTTCTCGTTTGAAGAACTCCAGGCGCGCCTTCGTGCCCTCACCCGGCGGGTCCGTCCGGTCACCGAAGATGACGGCACCGAAGTGTTGGGCTTTGCCGACCTGACGTTGGATCTTCAAACTCGCGAGGTGATTCGCGCCGGGCGGAGGATTAGCCTCACTCGCACCGAATTCGCGCTGCTGCAAACCTTCCTGGAGAACCCCCGGCGAGTGCTCGAGCGCTCCTGGCTACTCAACGAGGTGTGGGGATTCGACTTCCCCACCACCGCAAACTCCCTCGAGGTTTATATCGGCTACCTTCGCCGCAAGACCGAAGGCGAGGGCGAGACTCGCCTGATCCACACGGTGCGCGGCATTGGCTACGTACTGCGTGAGACGCCGCCGTGATCCGCTGGCTCCGCTCGGTCCTATCCGTCACCAATCGTCCGCTTCATGACCGATTGATGGCACTGATTTCGGTGGCGGTGGCAGGCTCGGTGGCGATCACCGGTGTTGCCGCTTATCTGATTACAACCTTCGCGATTTACGACCAGCTCGATTCCGAGCTGCTGGCCGTTGCGGATGTGACCAGCCAGTGGATCTCTGGCGATGTTGAGTCTTTGGGCGGCCTGAACAGCGAGGCCTTGGCGACGGCAAATGTCACGGTGATGCTGGTTCGCGCCGATGGACGCACCATCTACCCGCCCGGTGACGGTGCACGGCTGGAGTCCAGCGACGCCGAGCTGGCCATTGCCCGCACCCAGATCGGCACTTCGTCACGGACCGGTTTGGCCACCAACGATGAACCGTACCGGGTCGTCGCAGTTCCGCTCAGTGACAAGGGCGTGTACTACGCGCTGGTGATGGGGCGGCCACTTGGCCCGACAGATCAGATTCTGCGCATTCTCGCCTTTTCCCTCCTGACCTTCGGCCTACTGGCTGTGCTTTTGGCCGGAGCAATCGGCTGGGTGATCGCTCGGGCTGGCTTGCGGCCCATTCAGCGGCTCACCGAAGCGGTCACTCACGTCACTGAAACCGACGAGTTGGCCCCGATCGAGCCCGGCGGAATGGACGAACTCACCGACCTGACGGGCGCATTCAACACCATGATGCGCTCGCTGTATTCGTCTCGGGAACGTCAGCGCCGCCTGATCGCCGACGCCGGGCACGAGCTGCGCACACCGCTCACTTCGTTGCGTACCAATGTCGAACTGTTGATCGCCGATGACCGCCAAGGCATGCTGCCTGCCGGTGCGCGAGGCGAAATCTTGCGCGATATCGCCGCCCAGCTGGGCGAGTTCACTCAGCTGATTGGCGACTTGGTTCACCTTTCTCGCGAGGATCAGGTGACGGCCCATCCTGAGCCGATTGATCTGCGCGATGTGGTGAACAATGCGGTCACTCGGGCGAAGCGTCGCGGGCCCAATCTGGTTTTTGATGTGGAGTTGGAACCGCTCTACTTGGTCGGAGAACCAGACACCCTGGAACGAGCAATCACGAACCTTCTGGACAACGCGGTGAAGTTCTCCCCCGCTGGCGGACGCATCACCGTTCGGCTGATTGGGGATCGTCTGCGCATTTCCGACGAAGGCCCCGGCATCGCCGAGGCCGACCTGCCCCACGTTTTCGATCGGTTTTACCGTTCCGATCAGGCGCGAACTACGCCTGGTTCGGGTCTGGGCTTGTCGATTGTGGCGCAAACCATCAAGGCGCACGGCGGCTGGGTCAAGGCCGGACGTGCCGCCAGTGGTGGGGCGGAGTTCACCGCTCGACTGCCTGGCAGCTCCGAACCGCTGGACAGCCCTTCGGACACCACGGGCGGGATCCCGGTCGTTACCGACTGATCCGAGGTTTCGACGTTAGGGACGTGGCCACGGGTTTGCGGTGCAACCCTTGAGGTTCGTCTGCTGATCCATCATGAGCGGCGCGGCCTTGTTCGTTCCGGCGCAGGTCGCCGATTTCGCGCCTAGCCAGCTACCCACGCTTCGGTTGGTCAGATATGTCTGCCAACCGGCAGCGTCGCTGCCGTAGGTGTCTGCGGTGTTTTTCCAGCTGAGCGCATCAATGATGACTTGCTTGCCCACGCGGCAACTGCCGCCCACAAGCTGGCAGCTCTTCGCTGCGGTTCCCGGCGAGCTCAGGTTGATCACGAAGTCGGCTTGGCTGGCATCAGAGACCAGCGCAAAGCGCACGTTCCCACTGCCGGACCAGCTTCGAGGATCGTTGAGGATTTCAGCCACCTGGCGGGCCACAGTGTTGGGGGCGAGTCCGGAGCTGGTTTCGGTCTGGACCACGTAGCGTCGCAAGCTGCCAGCGCCGCTCGTCGGGTTGACGCTCACGGTGGCGAGGGTGAATTTGCCCGACGACTTCATCGTGGTGGCTTTTTTCGACGGCGGTGGTGGTGTGACGGGCGGAGTGGGGCTCGGCGAGGGTCCGGTGGCCGACGGGGAGGGCGGAGCGACGGGGGGCGGATTTCCGACCCGATGCGCGGGAGTGACCATCGCGGTGGCCCACACCCCTGCCCAAATCAGTGCAGCAATAGCGACGACGACAATGAAGATTGTTTCTACGCTCAGTCGTCCGGCCAGTCGTTTTGTGGCCGATGGGGATGGGCGTTGCGGAGGACGGGCTGAGCTCACTTGTTCAGGTTAACCGTCAAACGTCGGCTCCCCGGCGAGGACATTCCCGCCCAGGAGCCGACGTTCAAAAAAATCAGGCGGCGGTGACCGCCACGGTGATGTGTGCCACCACGCCTGCGGTGAGCTTGATGCCCACCGTGTGGTTGCCGGTGGCCTTGATTGGCTTGGCGATCTCAACCGAACGCTTGTCGATGGCTGGGCCGCCAACCTTCTTCACCGCGAGGGCGATGTCGGAGGGGGTCACAGCACCGAACAGCTTGCCCGACTCGGCAGCATGCGCAGGCAGGCTGACGGTGAGGGCTTCGAGTTGTTCGCGGATCTCGCCTGCATGCTCGGCGTCACGGATGGCGCGAGCGTCGCGGGCACGCTTGATGCCTTCGATCTGCTTTTCGGAACCTCGGGTCCACTTGATGGCGAAGTGCCGGGGCAGAAGGTAGTTACGGCCGTAGCCGTCCTTCACCTCGACGATGTCACCGGCGATACCCAGGTGCTCGACGGGAGCGGTAAGAATCAACTTCATCTTGACTATCCCCGATCACCGAGAAGTGGATGCGTAAGGCAACAAGGCCAGTTCTCGCGCATTCTTGACCGCGATCGCGACCTTGCGCTGCTCCTGCACCGAAAGACCGGTAACGCGACGGGCGCGAATCTTGCCTCGCTCCGAGATGAACCTCCGCAACGTGGCGGTGTCCTTGTAGTCGATGTGCCCGACGCGAATGGACTTCGCCGGCACGATCTTTTTTGATTTCACAGGCTTGCGCTGTGAGGCCATTGTGGTGCTCTCCTTGACTTATGAAAGCCCGGCTTGTCGCCGGAATGACGAGGTGGGGACGGTGCCGAATGACACCGGCCTGGATCAGAACGGAGGTTCTTCGCCCTGGGCAGTCGCCCAGGGGTCAGCCCCGGTGTTGCGATCCTGGTTGTCGTTGCGGTTTTGGTTATAGCCGCTTGACGAACCGCCGCCGAAGTTGCCGCCTCCCGCGTTGCGGGTCACTTTCGCTGTGGCGTACTTCAGGGCCGGACCGATTTCTTCGACATCTACCTCAAAGAC
>CAYWIN010000062.1:768-9867 GCA_964458365.1 uncultured Propionibacteriaceae bacterium | reverse complement strand
ATCCGGGAGCGAGCGTTGGGCATGATGGCCGACTATCTGGCGGTCGGGCTGGATCCGGAACGGACCACGATCTATGCCCATTCCGCCGTGCCGGCGCTCAATCAACTGATGCTGCCGTTCTTGTCGTTGGTCACCGACGCCGAGCTGCGGCGCAACCCGACGGTGAAAGCCGAACTGGAAGCCACCGGCGACCGGCCTATGTCGGGGCTGTTGCTGACCTATCCCGTTCACCAAGCTGCCGACATTCTGTTTTGCAAAGCAAACCTGGTGCCGGTGGGGAAAGATCAGCTTCCTCACCTGGAGCAAACCCGCGTGGTTGCGCGCCGCTTTGATGAGCGTTACGGACGCGTCGATCCGGGTCATCCCGTATTCCCCGCCGCCGAAGCGCTGCTCAGTCAGGCGCCGTCGGTGTTGGGACTAGACGGCACGAAGATGAGCAAATCTAAAGGCAATGTGATTGAGATCGGCATGGACGCCGACACCACTGCACGCCTGATCAAGAAAGCGGTGACGGACTCGGATCGGCACATCACTTACGATCCGCAGAATCGTCCAGAGGTTTCCAACCTGGTGATGTTGGCTTCACTTTGCACCGGCCAGGATCCGAACGCGATCGCCGACGGCATCGGTGATGGTGGCGGCGGCGGTCTGAAGAAGCTGGTCACCGAGGCGGTGAACGAGTTCTTTGCCCCGATTCGGGCTCGACGGACTGAGCTGGCCGCCAATCCTGACCATCTCTTGGAGATCATGCGTGCCGGGAATGCCCGGGCCAATGCGGTTGCTGACCACACTCTTGATGAGGTGCGGCAAGCGATGAACATGGTCTACTGAGCGATCACCGGTAGGTAGTCAAACGAAACGGGGTTGGGCCTTGGCCCAACCCCGTGATTCCTATTCAGTACTCGCTGTGCTGCTTTGCGAGCTCGAGCGACGACGACGGCGACGACGAGGCTCGGCAGGCGAGCCCTCTTCGGCTGTCGCCGATGGAGTGCTGGACGGTTTGTCGACCGGCACCCCGTTGCGAAGGCGCTGACGGTCGCGTTGTCGCAACGGACGTTCCCGGCGGGGTCGCTCAGCCGCATTCTCCCGAGGAGTCGCTTCCTTGATCCGCGCCCGGGTGCCCTCGGGGATGCCTAAGTCTTGGGCGAAATTCGGCGAGGTGGAGTAGGTCTCCGTCAGCTCAGAGAAGCCCAGCCCGAGCGCCTTGTTGATCACCTTCCAGCGCGTGATGTCTGCCCAATCGACCAGGGTGACCGCGACGCCTTTGGCCCCAGCCCGCCCGGTGCGACCGATTCGGTGCACATAGGTCATCTCCGAATCTGGGCACTCGTAGTTGACCACGTGGCTGACATCGGTGATGTCGATGCCGCGTGCGGCAACATCGGTGGCAACGAGCACACTCACTTTGCCTTCGCGAAACTTCTTCAGTGACTTCTCGCGAGCCACCTGGTTGAGGTCGCCATGAATCGATGTCGCAGCGAATCCGCGATCCACCAACTCATCGGTCAGTCGCTGGGCGGCGCGTTTGGTCCGGGTGAAGATCATTGTGCGCGTGCAGTCGGGGGCGCGAAGGAGCTTGCCGATCATCTCCGGCTTGTCCAGATCGTGTGCCTGATAGACGAACTGTGTGGTGTCGGGGACGGTGAGATTCGCGTCGCGAGTCTCGGCGCGAACGTTCACTGGCTGATCCAAGTGCGTGCGGGCCAACGCCACCACCGCAGCAGGCATCGTCGCAGAGAACAACAAGGTTTGGCGGGACTTGGGGGTCTTGGCGACCAGCCGTTCCACATCGGGAAGGAAGCCCAAATCGAGCATTTCGTCGGCCTCGTCCAGGACCAGTACCTGCACACCAGAAAGGTCGAGTGCGCGTCGATTCGCCAGGTCAAGGAGCCGTCCAGGGGTTCCGACAACGACGTCGACACCGGTGGCCAGTGCTTCGAGCTGTGCGTCGTAGCCGACGCCGCCGTAGACAGTCAGGACCCGGGCCGAACGTACGGCACAGGCAACTTTCACGTCGCCTGCCACCTGTAATGCCAGCTCGCGGGTGGGGCACATCACCAACGCCTTGGGAAGTCCGGGCCGTTCAAGATCCTCGAAGCCGGGATCTCCCGGGACGGTGATCCGCTGCAGAAGGCTGATGCCAAATGCGAACGTCTTGCCGGTTCCGGTGCGGGCCTGGCCGATCATGTCGGTGCCGTTGATAGCGATCGGGATCGCCAGGGCCTGAATGGGGAAGGGATGTTCGATGCCGACATTCGCAAGCGCTTGGGTGATTTCGGGAATCACACCGAGGTCGGCAAAGGTCTGCTGATTGGCGGGCAGCGCCGCCGGATCGTTCTCGCTCAGAGTCTTGCCTCATCGTCAACTGCGCGACTGGCGCAGTAAGGTCTGCCGGCGGCTACCAGGCCGCTCCAGGCAGGTTCGCCTCTGTGGCGAACGCGCCAAGTCTAGCGCGCGGCGTGCCCGAGGGCCGATTAGACCGTTCCGAAGCCCACCGGGCGGGCCTTGTCTTGGCCCAGATCGAGGTAGGCAATCTTGGCGACCGGGATCATCACCTTGCGCCCTTTGCCTTCGGAAAGGGTCAACAAACCGTTGTCGGCCAGCGCCTTGGCAAGGTCTTTTTCCACCTGGGCAGCTGTGGTGTCTGTTTCAACGGTCAGCTCGCGTGCGACGTCCTGAATACCGATCTTGATCTCCACAAGTCCTCCTCTAAATCGAGCCCAAACCTACCGTCGAGTGAGCCCTCAGACGGAGTGGGTACGCCGAAAGCGCAATGCACTTCAGTCGCCGAACGCGGTTGCTTCCTCGGCTGTGGCCTTGCGAATCACGATTCGCGTCCAGGCTCCGACATAGATGCGCTGGCCAGCGGCCAGTTCTACCCGTCCCGATGGAATGGGCATGGCTGGGAGCGGACCGGCCGCGCCACCTACAAATGTGCCATTGGCCGAATCCAGATCTTCGATCCACCACCGTGATCCGTCATTGGTCACGATGGCGTGACGCCGACTACAGCCGGTATCAAGGTCGCAGTCGATTTCGGGAGCCACCGAACGACTCTGGGAGTGTCGACCGATCAGATTGCTCGCCTTAGTCAGGGGGACGATGTCGGGCAGCGCTACCGACGGCATCGGATCGGTTGAGCCTTGGACGGCATACCAATCGGGGTCGATCCACATTTCGGCTACCCATTCGACCGAATGCGCATCGGAGGCGGCGTCGGCGGGTGAAGCGGCGGACGTGGGGGCGGCAGCTTCGGGCGACGACGCTGAAGGTTCCTGTCCTGCTGGTGTGGTGGGGCCACTCCCAGCGTCGGCGGTGAAGTCAAAGCCGCAGGACTCGCAGAACAGCGCATCGGCAACATTCGCCGTCCCGCATTGCGGGCAGGTGACGTCGCGGATACCGGGGGCCTCCGCAGGTGCTTGGCCGATCGGCAACCCGCAGGTCGCGCAGAAATCGGTCTGGTCGGTTTGGTGGCCGTCAGGGCAAATCGCCATCTCAACCTCGAATTCGAGTGGTCTTGGTGGAAGCGGTATCTAGCGCCATTTCGTCGGCCTTGGAAACCATGGGCCGCAGCTTGACCGTTCCGGTTCGTGCATCGGCAACGTCCACCACTTTACGGAGTTTTGCTGTGGCTTCGGTGTTTCCCGTTGACGTGGCGAGTTGCACCGCGCGTCCCAGCTTTGTTGTCGCCGTTCCGATATCTCCGGACTCCTTCGCGGCTAGACCCTCCTGGATCATCTGGGCGAGTTCGGCCTGCCCGGTGTAATGAGCGACTTCGGGATTGATCTGGGCGGTCAAGTTCGTATCGGCAGACCATCTGGCCTTGACCAGACCCTGGGTGAGGAGTTCGGCTCCGACAGCAAGTTGTACCCGCGCGGCGAGCTGTTCTTGACCGACGTTCTTCGGCGACAGTCGCACCGAAATGTGGTAGTCACGCTCCTCATCCGACCACGACCCGGTGGGGTAGCTCATCGTCAACGGATTCACCGGAGATCCGCGGTGGGTCAGATCCTCGACGGTGGGGGAGACCTGTCGGATGAACAGCACCTGGGCGCCTTGAGGCACCCACACCCGCAGCTCGGCGTTCGCCACACCGCGAGCCATCGAATTCCGCATCAACTCGGCAAAGACAGCGCTGAGCTGGCTGGGTTCACCAATGATGTCGACGGTGCCCAGGAGGGTTTGCGCGATCTTGCGAATCTCCGAAACCCGCCAGTCGACCCCGACACCACGAGCGTCAACCTGGAATTGTCCTGAACAATTCGCCAGTGCGCGGTCGAGCTGCTCGGGGGTCTCATTGTGGTTCTCGCCATCGGTGAGCAAAATCACATGCTTGTTGGCCAGATTTCCGATCGAATCGAAGAGTGCACGGCACAAGTTCAGCCAGGTTCCCATGGCGGTGCCGCCCTCGGCCCGGAAATCGCCGATGGCCCGTTTCGCCTCGGCACGTGTGCCAGCGCTCATGGTCACCATTCCGGCGCCCGTTTGGACGATCGGATAGGCCAAGTAGGCCTTGTGATTACCCGCGACGACCGCGAAATACGTGCCATCGAGGATGTTGTCCAAGGCGATCATGGCTGCCTGTTTGGCTGCTTGCATGTTCGTCGTTCCCATCGACCCCGAAGTGTCGACGGCAATGATCTCTCCTGCGCTTCCGCTGCCGGTACGTCCGGCTGATCCGGCTCCGGTGCAGCCGATGGTCACAATGGCGTTCACATCGGTTCCGCCATCGGGCAGGAACTCGTTTTGGAAGACCGCAGAGCTGAAGTCAGCCATGCTCGTCGCGCACCTCTACTTCTGACGTCGAATCGGTTGGGTTGTCGTCCAGGTTACTGGGCTGGTCGCGACCCGGGCACCAGGCCAAAGCCACCGTGATGTTGTCTTTGCCCCCGCGTTCATTGGCCCAAGTGACCAGGCATTGTGCAATGTCCGGCGCACGGGCCTGCAGGGACGCGAACCCATGTAACAGCGTGGCCAGGTCGTCGGGTTCGGAGACGTAATTCCACAGGCCGTCGGAACACACCACAACCCAGGCCGGTTCGAGGCAGGAAACGGATCCGGTTCGGGGCACAACCTGCTCGGCATCCGAGCCGAGCCATTTGGTGATGGCGTGGGCGTTGGGAAGGGACTCGGCCTGGGCACGATCCATTCCCGAGGCGATGAACTCCTGAGCCATGGAGTCGTCGACGCTGAGCAGACGGGCGCTGGTCTCGCCGATCAGATAAACCCGAGAATCCCCCAGATTGGCGAAATGGACTTCGTTGCCGCAGACGACAGCGGCGGCCAAGGTAGCCGAGGGGGCACTCACCTGCCCTGGCTGCCCCACAGCGATGACCGCATCGTTAGCGGTGGAACTGGCCTGGACGAAGAGGCGGGCGTATTGGTCAGGATCCAGTGCCGAAACGGTCCCGGCGAGGGCCGAACTCAGCACATCGGCGGCGGCGTTCGCCGCGGCGACGGCGGCGAGGTCGGGGTCGGTGCTGGTTGAGACACCATCACAGACCACCAAGATCGCCGTGTGATCGTCGGCCCACATAGCGAGCGCGTCCTCGTTGCGGACGTGGCGTTGTCCGCGATCACATATCCCCGCCACGGTGGACGAGGGAGCGAAGGAATAGTGATCGCGGGCGCTGGGGGCTTTCGTTCCGCAGGTTTGGCAATAGCCGTCAGCCGCGATCGTGCCGCCACAGGATGCACACTGGGTGGCCGGACTGACACGCGCCCCCAACCGTTGGGTCTGAACCGACACCGTCGGCGGTTGATGGGAATCGGCCGGTGGTTTGCTGCGCGGAACCAAGCTGTGCCCGCAGGCCTCGCAATAGGACGCGAAGGCGGCCACCGGTTGCCCACAATGCGGGCAAAGGATCGATTCGGCGGACGGATCAGGGTGGGCCTGAGACCACAACGGCCAGGATTCGTCGCTCACAGCACGCTCCACGGACGCAAAGAGTTCGCCACATCGAGATATCCGACCTGCTCGCAATGATCAGGGCTGAGCCGAGACAGCGTCCGGTAACACTGGCTCAGTTCGGCCAGCAGTGCGGCAGGCTCAACCAGAACGCCCGCCCGTCGGATCGGCGTCGCCCGAAGCGACAGAAACAGTGCCCGACGCAACAACAGAGCAGTCGCTGTCGCGCGGTCCCACTCGTTGAAAAGTGCTGTGGCCAGTGAAGCGAAAGCCGCCTCAACCGTTGCAGTATCGGTTGCCCCAGCGATCATGGCATTCGCCACCTGGCGTCGGGATTCGGGATAGCCCCGGGATGTGAGCGGAACCATGTCCAGGGCCGAGACGACCCCGTCCAGGTCGTCACGGGCTCGTTGGATCCGCGCAATTCCGAAAGCCGAAGCGGTGACATAGGCAGCATCTGTCGACGCGCAAATCCGATAGAGCACGTCCGCGAGATCAAAGACCTCGCCGAGTTCGCAGGCCACCGCCAAAGCGAGTTTGGGCGCCAATTCGCCGGGGAGCTGTCCATAGACCGCATTAAAAGAGCTCTGGGCTCGGCGGTAGTCGCCCAGCGCGAGCGCGCCAAGCCCGGCCAGCCACAGCGCTCGCCATTCCCACGGATCGTCGTCGAGGAGGTGCGCGACTGCTTCGTCAACCCCGCCTGGACGTCCAGCCTCCAAGGCGGCGTGGCCTCGGGCCAGCCACACTCCCGCCGACCAACCCGGAGGACTCTCCAAGGCGCGCAGCCGATCCGCCGGCGGCAACGAGGCCACCTGGTTCACAAACTCGGCTTGGGGATCAGTGGGATCGGAGCGAAGGGTGGGAAGTGACCCGGAAGGATCGTCAAAATCTGTAGGAGCAGGCGCTTCAAAAACCGTGGACGGCGCGGAAGCCGATCCGACGCCTTTGCGCCGACTGGCGACCACCTCGCGCAACACGCCCAACATCTGGGTGCCCAGCTCGTCGGTTGAGCTGAAGCGATCGCTGGGGTTGGCGGCGCAGCACTTCAGGAGCAGCCGATACAACGAGTCTTGCTCGGCGAAGGCCGGAAGATCTTCGGCAGAAGGAATGCTGAATTCGTGGGTGCTTTGGAAGCCCGGTACGTCAGCCGACAACATCAGCAGGGTCCGACCGATGGTGTAAATGTCGGAGGCCACCGACGGTCCACGGGTGGGCACTTCGGGGGCCTGAAAACCGATCGTGCCGTAGATCGGCGAATCCTCATCGTGGGCATGACGCACGCCGCCCAGATCGATCAGTTTCAGCGAATCTCCCACCTGAATCACGTTGTCCGGCTTGAAATCGCAGTACAGCAACCCGAGCGAATGCAGGTAGCCCAAGGCGGGCAGAATCTCAATCAGGAATGCCAACGACTGCTCGACGGGCAACGGATCGGGCCGGTTGTGATTGGACTGCTTTCGCTGGGCAAGCAGCTGCTTGAGTGAGCGTCCGCCGACGTACTCCATCACGGTGTACACCGCATCGTTGTGTGCCACCACATTGTGAATGCCGACGATCAAGGGATGCTCCACCCGGGCAAGGAATCGCTGCTCGGTGACTGCGGCCGTCAGCGCATCGGGATCTGCGGCGTTCACCACCCCCTTGAGCACCACCCACCGTTGCGAAACATTGCGGTCGCGGGCCAGGTAGATCCAGCCCATCCCCCCGTGAGCGAGAGCGCCAACGACCTCGTATTGGTGAGCGATCACATCGCCGGGGGAGAGTTTGACCGTGAACGAATACGGAGCGCCACAGGTGGGACAAAAGCCCTCCGAACGCGCGGCAACGCTCGATGACCCCTGGCCCACCTTTGCCCCGCAGCGGCTACAAATACGCGCCGACAACGGGACTTCAGGCTGAGGTAACACAGCCCTGGCCGGATCAAGAGCTGGTGCTGGCGGTACAGACGTCAAACCTGCGCCGAGCGTGGCCTGGTGGGTGGCCTTCGTAGCGCGTCGGTGAACGCGCTGATCCCCAAAAGAGGTGATGCGCGCCGAACCGAAGGCGCTGGCTCCGAGCTGAGCCGACGTCCGTGCCGCGGGGGGAGCGGACGAAACCGGGGCAGGGGGTGCCTCGATTTGTGGAGCGCCGCAGACGTCGCAGTAGCCGTCAAAAATGAACCCAGGACAGCCGGGTTGGCTGCACGCCCCCGACGACTGGGTCGACGGGCGGAATCCCTGCCGCGAACTGCTGGCCGTTGGTCCTGAACCGGGCATGCCGCAGACGTCGCAGTAGCCGTCAACGATATTTCCGGTGCAGCCGGGCTGCTGGCATTTCATTGGTTGCTCCCTGCCGCGTGGCCGAGCTCGGCGGCGAAGGCAGACACCAGCTGTTCAACGGCGTCCAACACGATCGGACGGTCACTGAGCCGGGCGGCGAGCAGCGCGTCGTATTGTGCCAAGACGGGGTCTTGGGTGCGCCCGGTGGCTGCAGCGGTTGCCTTGAGGGTCTCCCAGCGATCTCGGACCGCATCGGCCTGAGCAAGTCGCGCAGAAAGCTGGTTCCGCACCTCACCGAGGGCAGACGTGATGGCATCCAGGGAGTGGGAATAGCCGCTCAATGCGGCCGCCGTATTCGGAATTGGGCCGAGCGCGTGAACGTCGGGAACCGCCAGGTCGAGGGCCGGTTGTACTTCGGCGCGCACCTGTTCGTTCAGTGCACTCACCTGGTCGGCCAGCCGAAGCGCTTCAGCCTGCTGGGCACGCACCCGGGTAAGGAGTTCTCGCCCCTGGCGGCGGCGGGCAGCACCCACGATCAAGTCGCGTTCGAAACGAGCCGCGTCGGACTCGGTGGCATTCAGCAGACCGGAAATGTCGGCGCCACGGTCCTTCTTGCTGGCGAGATCGGCCAGTCGCTCTTCGAGGGCGGCGAGCTTTGCTCGCCCAGCGACGGCGAAAGCTGGCGGGTCTAATGCGATTTGGTCGCGCAAGCGTTCAGCTTGGGCGCGCAATGCCGTCAAACGAATCTGGAGTGCCGTGGCGTCCGGATCGGTGGCGAGTTGGGACTGAAGCTGCGCGGTCAAGGCGTCAGAGAGGCGGGTCGCTTCGGGCAGTGAAACCGCCATCGACTGCAGTGCAGCAACGGGAGAATCCGCGGTCTCCAGGCGTCCCCAAATCAAGGTGGTCAACTTGTCGAGTTCGGCTGGACCTACC
>CAYWIN010000062.1:0-758 GCA_964458365.1 uncultured Propionibacteriaceae bacterium | reverse complement strand
TCAGCAGGGCGACCTGCCGCGTCTTTGCCGCCTGCCACAAAGCCATCGACAAGGTCATATCGTGATCGAGTTCTGCCTGTCGGTTCTCGGCCAAGACCTGGGCGTCCAAGGCGTCCAACTCGGAACGTCGCTCGGCAAGCCAGACATCAAGCTCGCCGAGATAGGCGAGAAGTTGTTGCGCGTGTGGCGCTGCGCCCAGCTGTCCGGGTGCGTGGGGTGCACTGCTCATCGGTACTCCCGAAGTCGACGGTCGAAACTCCATCCGATCGCGAGTGCCCCTGCGGCAGCGACGAGTCCCTGCAAGACCGTGACCAGAACCAGACCAATGGTGGTGGCCTGACGTTGTGGCCCGGTGGCTTTGGTGATCGTCGTGATCGTGGTCTGTGCCGCCTGGTTTGTTGCCGCCAGATCAGTGTTGAGGCCACTGCGTGGGGTGATGAACGTTTGGGTGGCGAAGGTCCACTGAGCGGAGTCGAGCCGTGCGGCGAGGGCCTCTTGTTGCTCGGTGAGAGAGGCGAGCTGGTCGCCCAGCGCAGCGGCGCCTGCTGTGGATCCCAGGTTGCGCGTCTCGGCGATCAACGTAGCTACCGTGTTCCGTGTTGTGTTCGGCCAGGATCGTTTGAGTGTTGCGCGAAGCTGCAGACGATCGGTGTCAGCGGCTAAACGCTGGGCGCGTTCTACGTTGTACACCTGGGTCAGGGTCGACGAATGCTGAGCGGCGGTCGCATCGGTTGCGGCGCCGGAGATCACACCGGTGG
>CAYWIN010000061.1:0-10118 GCA_964458365.1 uncultured Propionibacteriaceae bacterium | reverse complement strand
GTGTCGGATTGAGTGTCGCGTTGGGCGTATCAGTAACCGCCATTTGGCCGACCCCGGCGCAGGCAGCCTTCGCCGGTGGACTGCTGGCGATCTCGGCAAGCTCGGTAACCGTGGGTGTTGGCCTGGGTGTCGGATCGAAAGGGCGCGGCGCAACCATCGGAGCATTGCTCGGGCTTCTGGGCTCCAGCGTGGCCTTGGTCCTCCTCGCGATCGGAGTCCCCGCCGTCCGTGCCGCCGAAGTCGTCCTGGTCTTGATGGTTTTCGCTCTCGGATCACTGCCTTGGGTGGCGCTTTCGGCAGCAGACATCACCGGCCTTGACGATCAAGTCGCCGATGGCGTCCGGGTGCCGCGAGCCAAGGCCCTCTCGGCCGTCGACGAAGCATTCGCCGCACTCACCTGGTCCATTACGGCCGCCTCCGCGCTGCTCGCCGTTGCCGGAACCGTTGCCGTCCTCAGCGCAGACATGTGGGGAATGCTGGTCGCGGCCACCGCGGCGCTCGTTGCGGCACTTCGCACCCGAGCCTTCCCGCTGCGAGCACAATCCTGGGCGATCTGGACGGCGCTGTCGGTCATCGGGGCCGCAACAGCCGTCGGACTCTCTCTGGCGGGAATGGCCTGGATCGCAGCCATCGGCGGTTTCGGCATCGCCCTCTTCGCCGCGCTGGCATCACTTATTCCCTGGCGACCCCACCAGAAAGCCCGGCTGCGCGGAGTGGGGAACGCCCTGGAAAGCGTCGCAGCGATCGCCACCTTGCCTCTTTTGCTGGGCGGGCTGGGGCTGTATGCCGAACTGTTGACCCTCTTTGGAAGTGGTCACTGACCGTGGTTGACCGACGATCTTTCACCAGAGCGCTGACCGGCGGGTCCGGCCTGCGCCGCAGGCTGTACACCTGGGACCAGGAACTACGTTTACCCCTCGCAACCGCTCTGCGAGTGGGGGTGGTGCACCTTGAATCCGGTGTGGGGGCAACCACCGTCGCCAACGCCCTCAGCGCTGGCCTGGCCGCCCATCGAACTCAGCCCGTGCTGGCCGTCGACCTTGCGGGTGGTGCTCGAAGTCTCGGATTACGGCTCGGTGTAGGCGCGACGCCCGTCAGCGCTATTCGCACCCGGGCTCGCACCAGCGCCGAAGCCGCAGACGGGCTCGCCCAAACGCGATCTGGACAGTTCGTGTTCTGCCCAACCCTGACCGGGTCCGACTCGCTAGGAACCTGGACCACTGAAGTCGCGCCCATCGTCCGATTCTTCGATGTGGTCGTGACCGATTTCGGTGCTCGCCATCCGCTGGTGGACTTGGCCGCCACTGCCGCAATGTGTGACGTGGTGTGTCTCGTCGCCGGAGCAGGTCGCGCCGATGCTGAAGTGGGTGCCTCGATGGCGGCAGCGATCACTGCCCTGAGCGAGCATCCGCGAGTGGTCCTCGCCCTGGTTGATCGGCGCGGAGATTCCGAACCGGCTGCGCGAGTGGTGGGCAGGCACGCTGCCGTCCCCGTGGCGGTGGTGCCTTTCGACCGAGGGTTGCGCCTCAACCGTCCCGCGTCCGGGCTCTCGGCGCGGGCGGCATTGCTGGAGCTCGGGGCCACCGTCTTGGGTTCGACATCGGTCAATCCGGAGGTTGCGCGATGACGATCAAAGTTGTGCACCGGCCAGCGCGCGTCACCAAACCGTTGACGGAGCTGGACGAGCTCACTCTCGCCGCACCACCGCCGCTGGGGGACGGACCGTCCGGCTTTCCGATCCAGTCGATGTTGCCCATCATCGGCAGCATTTCGTCGATGACCATGATGGTGATGCTGCGCAACAACCCGATCATGGTGGTGGTTGGTGCGGTCGTGTTGGTCGTCGCGCTGGTCGGCGGAGTTGGGATGGCCTTCTCGCAACGCGGCAACGCGGTACGACTTCGGCGCACGCAACGCGAGCGCTACCTGGACTATCTCGAACGCACCCGGGTGGAGCTGCGCGCCAGCAACGAAACTTACCGAGATTCGGCCATCGAGCTGCACCCATCACCGGGCGCACTGCTGGAACTCGGCCAAGACGCCGCCCGACGCTGGGAGCGGCGGCCCAACGACGACGACTTTTTGAAAGTGCGGATCGGGACCGGTGACGTGGCCGCCCAGCCGGTACTACTGCCCCCCGAACAAAACCCGGTTCAGCCCTTTGACCCGGTTCTTGAAGCAGCCGCAGTGCGCGTGTGCGATCAGGCCGGTGTCATTCAAGGTCTTCCGGTCGTGCTCAACCTGGGAACGTCCGAGACGGTTTCGGTGGTGGGCGATCGACAGCGTGCGATCCAGGCGTGCCGGGCAATGGCCGTCCAGATTGCGGCTCTGCATGCCCCCGACGAAGTGCATTTGGCCGCAGTGATTCCGCAGGGGTCTTTGGGGGAGTGGGGCGGCATAGACCTGCTGCCGCATTTCAGTTCCGGAACCCCGGCGCCAGGACAGCTCGCATCGCGTCGCCTCGCACCGAGTTTGCCGCAGCTGTACGACCTTATTGACGGAGAGCTGCGAGATCGGGTGGCTGTCGCAGCCGCTGCGCGACGGTCCGGACGCGCCACGAAGCCCGTACGTCTGGTGATCTTTATCGATGAGGGCATCAAGGAAGCCAGTCGGGTTCCCAGTGTGGACTCGGCCTTGGACCTTTCCGCTTTGGGAATCACCGTCGTCCATGTGGTATCCGAACGGTTGAATGAGCCTGGCCAAGTGGAAGCACGGATCACCGTCGACGACGAAGGGGCCACCCTCGAATATCCCGGTGACGACGATGACCCGATGGTCTTCGAGATCGACCCGGTTAGCCCGGAGCTGCTAGAGGCGGTGGCTCGTCCGCTCACCGGTCTGCGTCTGAACCGGGTCAGCACCGTCGATAGCGAAGGGACCGCCGTCCCGGACGTCACAGAGTTGTTGGGCATTGGGCAGGTCGACACCCTCTCGGTGTCGCAGGCATGGGCCCAACGTCCACCCGCTGACTTCTTGCGGGTGCCGATCGGTGTGGACGACCAAGGCCGACCGGTGCTGCTGGATCTTAAGGAATCGGCACAGCTGGGCATGGGCCCGCATGGCATCTGTATTGGTGCCACCGGCTCAGGTAAGAGCGAGTTGCTGCGCACCTTGGTGCTCGGCTTGGCGTTGACTCACTCACCTGAGGATCTGGCCATGATCTTGGTCGACTACAAAGGTGGTGCAGCATTTGCACCGTTTACGCGGCTGCCGCATGTGGCCGGTGTGATCGACAATCTGGCCGACGATCCTCAGCTGACCGAGCGCGCCCGAGCCAGCATCAACGGAGAAGTGGTGCGGCGACAGAACTTGCTGAAGGAAGCAGACAATTCGCCGTCGATTACCCACTATCGGCAGTTGCGGACTCAGCGTCCAGATCTTCCCCCATTGCCACATTTGTTCCTGGTCATCGACGAGTTCGGTGAACTGTTGACCGCCGAGCCAGAGTTCGTGAACTTGCTGCTGACCATCGGCCGAATCGGCCGATCGATCGGGGTGCATCTGCTGCTGTCCAGCCAGCGAATCGAAGCCGGGAAGCTGCGCGGGCTGGACACCTATCTTTCCTACCGGATCGGTTTGCGAACCTTCTCCGAGTCCGAAAGCTCGGTGGTCCTCGACACCCCGGATGCGTTCCACCTACCCGCAATCCCGGGCTACGGATACTTGAAGGTTGACACCTCGGTGTACACCCGTTTTCGGGCCGGATACGTGTCCGGACCGGCAGATCCGGTGCCCGTTGACGATTCAGAGGTGGGCCTAGTTCCGGTGCTGCTGGCTTTGCCGCCCTACGACCTGCCGATGATCGATGACACCTCGGTGCCGCGGGCAGACGAAAACGTCGAGGCGCCCACCGTTGGGCGGACGTTGGTTCAGGCAGCGGTGGAACGCCTGGGTCGCGGGGGCGAGCGGACACGTCCGGTTTGGCTGCCGCCGCTGCCGGGCGCGGTGGCCCTAGGCTCGGTGCTGCCATCGTCGGAAGCTGGGCTGGGTGGTGGCGCCGGCCTGCAGGTCCCGATTGGATTGTTGGACGACCCGAATCGTCAGCTTCAGGTGCCGATGTTGCTGGACCTGAATCGCAGCGGTGGCCATGTGGCGTTGACCGGTGCACCCCAGTCGGGGCGGTCAACGTTCCTGCGGACCCTGGCGGTGTCACTGTCGATGACCCACACACCCCGCGAGGTCAGCATTTACGGCATGGATTTCACCGGTGGTGGGCTGAGCCGCATCGAAGGCTTCCCTCATGTGGGCGGTGTGGCAACGCGAGGCCATGTCGAACGTTTGCAGCGGGTTTTGGAAGAGATCACGGGGATGCTCGTCACCCGGGAAAAGGTGTTCCGTGCCCACGGTCTGGATTCGTTGACCGAAATGCGGCGCCAGCATGCTGCCGGGAAGCTCCCGGAGTTGCCCTCCGCTGACGTGGTGCTTCTCGTCGACGGTTTGGGTGCGCTGCGTTCGGATTTCGAATCACTGGAGGAGCCCTTTGCTCGGCTGTTGGAGCGTGGCGGAAGCTTCGGTATTCACGTCGTGGTGACGCTGAACAGGTTCAACGAGCTGCGCCTGGCGCTGCAAAGCATGGTGGGCACCCGACTGGAGTTGAAGCTCAACGATCCAGCCGATTCTCAGATTGATCGCAAGCTGTCGATGACATTGCGAGCCGACCAGCCAGGTCGGTTGCTGACCGGCGAGAAGCTGCTCGGCCAGGTGGCTTTGCCGGTCCTTGAGCAGACTGACGCGGACATGGGAGAGGCGATTCAGGAGCTTGCCCAGCGCAGTGCTGAGCAGTGGAGTGGCCCAGGTGCGGCACCGATCCGGTTGCTGCCCGATGACTTGCCTGCCTCTGAGCTTCCTGATGCGTTGGAGGCCCCAGATCATGTGCCGCTGGGTCTGCGCCAGGACGACATGAGTGTGGTGGCAATGGACTTCACCGAGCGCGATCAGCATCTGCTGGTGGTGGGCGATGCCCGTTGTGGGAAGACCACGACCTTGCGCGGCGTGATTCGCGGCGCGATCCAGCGGCACAGCGCTGAACAGCTCGTCATCGCGTTGATGGATTCGCGCAGCGGCCTGGTTTCCGAGGTGCCCGAGGAGTACTTGGGTGGGCATGCCGCTAACGGTCGGGCGGCCCGCATGCTGAGTGAGTCGATCGCCACCGAACTGGAGCGACGCCAGGCGGATCGTGCGCCTGGTCCGCGCATTCTGGTGCTGGTTGACGACTATGACGTGATATCGGCAGGCGGTACCCAGCCGCTTGCCCCGCTGATGCCGTACCTGGCGTCGGCGCGCGATCTGCGCCTGAACGTGGTGCTGTCGCGGCCGGTTGCTGGTATTGCCCGGGCGCTTTTCGATCCGGCGTTGGAGGGCTTGCGTGACACCGGCGGGACGACCTTGGTGATGTCGGGTGATCGCGGCGAGGGCCAGATTCTGCCCAAGCTGTATGCGGAGCCGATGATTGCCGGGCGGGCCAGAATCGCACGTCGCGGGTCGCGTCCTGCACTGGTCCAGGTGGCCAACTTCGCTGCTGTTGAACGGGAGCAGATCCATGCCACGTAGCAGCATCTTGGTGACCTCAACTGCGGTGGATGCCGCTGCAGTGGCTGTGGCGGCCGGTCAGATCAGGGATGTTCTGGTGAAGGACAACCCGAACTTGGAAGAGTTTGAGCTACTCGCCGTCGATGAAGGCGCTGCGGTGCAGGTGCGGGGCAGTAATGGGGAGTTGATGGCGACGGTCACACTGCCTCGTCTGCTGCTCAATGACCACGAAGTGTCACGACTTCTGACTGCTCAGTTTGGGGCTCTTCCGGCAGGCAGCGTGTGGACCGAAGCATTCACTCCGTGGAGTGTCGCCGGGGCTGTGGGCATGCTCATTGTGCAGAGGATCGCCGAAAACTTGCACGGAGAAGCCGTGCACAGCTCAGACCGGGCAGGTGACCCGCTCCCGATCTGAGCTCGGTGCCGGAAAGCTGACCGGCGAAAGGAATGCGAACCGACGGTGCTCAGGCGCTGGGCTGCCAGTAGCAGCGCTTCGGCGATTCGATCTGGCCTGTCTTTTTCAGCTCTGCCATCGCCTTGTCGACCAGTTTGCGATCCAGGCCGGTCAGTTCGACGACCTTGCCGGCGTTCAGGGGCTCACCGGCGGTCTGCATGGCGCTGAGAACCTTTTCCGCGTCGCTCATTGTTGCTCTCCGTTTCGCGTTGTGGTGGAGACAACCTAGCCTGCGGTGCTGGCGTCGACGAACCTGGCGGAGGGTCTGGACGGCAATCGAGGCCGGGCGAGGCTAGTACGATTTCGGCTCGTGGCTTTAACTATCGGCATCGTCGGACTGCCCAACGCGGGCAAGTCCACTCTGTTCAATGCGCTCACCCGCAACAACGTGCTCGCTGCGAACTATCCGTTCGCAACCATTGAGCCCAACGTCGGCGTAGTGGGGGTGCCGGACGAGCGGCTGCCGGTGCTGGCCAAGGTCTTTGGTTCGGAGCGGATTCTGCCGGCCACGGTGAGCTTCGTCGACATTGCTGGAATTGTGAAGGGCGCCTCCCAGGGTGAGGGAATGGGCAACGCATTTCTGGCCAACATTCGTGAAGCGGACGCGATCTGTCAGGTCACGCGCGTCTTCCGCGACCCGGACGTCACCCATGTTGATGGTGGAGTGAACCCCGGCAGCGACATTGACACGATTCGCACCGAACTGATTCTGGCCGACCTTCAAACGTTGGATAAGGCGCTTCCGCGTCTGGAGAAAGAAGCGCGGATCAAGAAGGAGAAGCAGCCGGCGTTGGCAGCATTTCTTGAGGCGAAGAAGGTGCTCGACTCCGGGGTGGGCGTCCATGCTGCGGGGCTGGATTTGGAGCCGCTGCGTGAGCTGTTCTTGCTGACCGCCAAGCCGTACCTGTACGTGTTCAACTATGACGCTGATGAGCTGGCCGACGCGGACCTCTTGGACACGATGCGTGCGTTGGTGGCTCCGGCTGAGGCGATCTTCCTGGATGCGAAGATTGAGGCTGAGCTGTCGGAGTTGGAGCCCGAAGATGCAGCCGAGTTCCTGGCCGAGATGGGCATCACCGAACCGGGCCTGGACACCCTTGCCCGGGTGGGTTACGAAACCCTCGGCTTGCAGAGCTATCTGACCGCCGGTCCGAAGGAATCTCGCGCCTGGACCATCAAGAAGGGTGCCACCGCGCCCGAGGCCGCCGGTGTGATTCACACCGACTTCCAAAAGGGCTTCATCAAGGCCGAAGTGATCAGCTTCGACGACTTGGTGGCTGCCGGATCCGTGGCCGCTGCGCGTGCCGCCGGTAAGGCGCGGATGGAAGGTAAGGACTACGTGATGGCTGACGGCGACGTGGTGGAGTTCCGCTTCAATAGTTGAGGCTGGGTTTGGCGCCGAGGCGACGGCATTGCCGTGGTCCTTCTCGCGTTGGCGGGGCTGCGAGGCCTGGTCTCGGGTGGCAATTCGGTACCGCAGTGGTGGTTCGATTGATGATCGCCTGGGTGAGGCCCCGGAACGCTGTCAGTCCGATGCGGCAGGGTGGCGGCCATGGGATTCACCGGGGATGCACTTCACGACATGCTGCGCGCGGAGCGGATTCGCAGCGCCGCCGACCTGGTAGCGCAGCATCGGCCTGACTTGGCTCAGGTCACGCGAGTGGTGGACACGCCAGCAACGATGGCGAGGATCGACCTACCCGGCGGAGGAGCCGTCGTCGCTGCGTGGGTCGAGTGCCAGGGCGTGCAGCAGTTCTGGGTGGTCAGCCCCGACGGTCCCGACGTGCCGGCAAACACTGCCGAGGCTATGGCGCAAGAGATGGTCGCCGCCTATGACCATGCGGCCAAAGGCCGTTTGGTCTAGCGAGGTGGCCTGTTTAGCTGTCGAGTGCAGGTGAGTTGCTTGCCTTGGCCCACGCCGTCACGACGGCGTGGTAGGCCTCCGCAGGGGATACCTGCACGACGCACTGGTGTGACAGCGCATCGTGCCACTCTCGTTCGGTGGCTGGGGCATCGGGAAATACCGCTGGGGACGGGTGTCGATTGGTCGGCCCATGTTGCCGGAAGACGTCAGCTGCGGCAGGGGTAATGAGACCAGCCTCGGCCATTGCCCACAGGTCGTAGAGGTCGCGCGGGGTGTTCCGTTCGCACCAGGCGGCCGTTTTGGCAGCGGCGAACCCTTCACTAGTGAGCGTTTGAAGGGTGGCCGGTGGGCATCCTTGGTAACGCTGATGAATGGCGGCTGGTTGCCAAGGCCAGTAGTAGGAATCCCGATCGACGAGCTGAACGCGGATCTTATGTCCGCCTACCTCGTACACCGATGCGGATGGGTGTCTGGTGTCTGGCAATGGAATGTCGGTTGTGACCTGGCCGAACCCGCGCTCGAGGTGAGAGGTGAGCCCCAGGTGGATATCTGCAGCTACCTCGCTCCGCCGTGTGGTCGGCATCAGATCGATGTCTTCGCTGAGTCGGAGGGTGGTCAGTAGCGTCCGGTTGAGTGCAGTGCCGCCGAAGAACACCACGTCGGGAGTGGATTCGGCGATAGCCCACAGCATCCACGAGATCACGAAGTCGCGCCGAACTTGGGCCTCACCGACGCCGAAAGTTGACCGCACCTGGTCGAGGTCGGCAGCGGTGGGTCGGTATGCCGGTCGAAAGTTGCTCATGTGGCGGCCAAGAACTTTGCAACGGGCGCCGCGCGGCGCTGTTCGGCAGCCAAGCGGATAACCAGCTCACGATCAACGCGCGTGGCCAGATGTCGGGCGGCGGCCGCGGCTTCGCCCGGCAATTCGCCCAAACGTGGGCGGGCCACCAGGTCAACCAAGGTCTGCTCCGGGGTGGTTACCAACATCTCGCCCAGCTCGGTATGTTCGGCGCGGGCACGGATGACGTCAACGTTGCGAGCCGCGAACACGACGCGTCCTGCCAAGATCTCGATCGGGCGATGCTGGACGGGCAGGGCGACGACGGTGACCGCGAGTGCCCGAGGGATTGCGCCGTGAAAGCGTGCTGCTCCCAGCCCCATCAGTACCGGCACCCGATCGCCATAGGTTGCCGTTGCCCAGGCCATGGCTGCCGCCTCAAGCTCCGGTCGCCAGCCCGGGCGAGCATCCAGGGGAGTAAGGGTGTAGACGCCATGTGCGAGGCGGGTCACGGCTCCCGACTGGGCAAGCCTGCGGAGCTCGTCCTTAGGGTTGGCATAGGTGGCTGCCAAGTCGGCGGCACGAGCAGTCCGCAGGGGTCTCTCCGCAAGCAGCCTGAGTGCGGCGGCGACCATGATTACACCCCCTAAAGTATGGCAAAAGCATGGTTTTTACCTGCTTTGAGCATACTTGCGCTCACTGGTGGTGGCAAGGCCGAGGCGAGCGAGGTCGGAGATCTTATTAGTGGGGTGAAGCTGTTCGGCAGCCGCCGGGCTCATCAGCGCATGCTCGTCCAGGACGGTGCTGCGGGTCAAGCCATGTCCGATGGCCGGCGCCGGAGACCCGGTCAGAACCGGTAGGGCGCCTTGGTGAAGACTTCGGATCCGATCTGTTGCCGGCGACCAGTGAACGGAGTGGTCAGCTCGCGGCTTTCGATCACTTCGGATGTGACCTTCACGAGCAGCTGGTGGGTGCCAAGGTCGACGATGAAATTCCCGCTGTAGTTGGTGAGTGAGTCGGCGAGCTGAAGAACTCCTGGTTCGGTGATGAAGTCCAACACGTTCTCCCAGAGGTTGAGTTTCTTGTAGCGCGTGAGTGGTTGGATCGAGATGGCTGTCGGGTAGAACGCGCGGACGGCAGCATCGAATTTGTCCCGAGTCCCGTCGACTCTGGGGTAGCTGGAAAGGTCTCCGACCGGCCGTCGGGTCACCGCTGCGGAAACGGGCTCATCTCCGGCGACGAAGTAGTCGACGCTTACATCGAAAAGGTCACTCATCGCTTTGAGATTGGCGATGTCGGGCACTCCTTTGTCGTTTTCCCACTTCGTGATTGCTTGCCGGGAAACGCACAGCTGTCGTGCGAGTTCGTTTTGGGACATGCCCGCAGCGACGCGTGCTTCGCGCAGTCGGGAGCCGAGTGTTGCCATTGTGGTTCCTCTGGGAAAAGTGGTTGATGCGCGGCTCACGCTAGCAATCGGGGATTGGTTTTGGTGG